>CBFDCH010000355.1:0-3811 GCA_965603235.1 uncultured bacterium
CTAAGGGGATACAAAAATCTTTACTGTATTTCAAAGAAATAAACATCAGTGGAAAGATAAGGAGGCCATAATGAATCGCAGAAAATTTGTAAAGATCTTACCAGGCATTACTGTACTGGCGAGTACTATCTATGCATCCTCTAAGGAGCTTCAGCCCATCATTTTGTCAAAGCCTGAAAAGGAGGGTGGTAAGTCTGTGCTGGCAGCTTTGCAGGAGAGAAGGACGAACCGTAATATCAGTACCAGAGAAATTCCTGCCCAGGTACTTTCAAACCTTCTCTGGGCGGCTTTTGGTGTGAATCGGGCCGGAGCCTCCTTTGGCAATCCGGGAAGGACAGCTCCTTCAGCCAGTAATTCCCAGGAGATAGATCTTTATGTTGCTATGGCAAAGGGTGTCTATTTATACGAGGCAGTTCCTCACCGCCTCACGCCAGTTGTGCAGGGAGATTTTCGAGCCAGGGCCGGTAGGCGTGGCGCAGCCAGAGCTCCCCTGAATATTTTCTACATTGCCGACCTCACCCGCTATGATTTGGGCCCCGGACAACCGGACCGCTCAATTGGGGACCCTGAGGTGCAGAAATCCTACTATTATACTGACACTGGTTTTATTGCCCAGAATGTCTACTTGTTCGCTGCTTCTTTTGGATTGGCAGCCTGGTTTCACAATTGTAACAAGAGAGACACACCCAAGGAGTTTAGGCTAAAATCTCATCAACGAGTACTCTTTGCCCAATCAATAGGCTATCCCGCTTGAAGTTAAATTTAGTGTTTTATTGATTTTTTACAGCAGGCGGCTTTGGCTCCATGTTCACCAGCACCATGCCCTTTTTTGGCTTTCATAGCACATTTACCCGAACACTTGTGCTCTTTGACGCTACTGTGCTCAGCGTGTTTCGCCTGTTTTTGGTGAGCTTCATGCAGATGTGATTTCTTACAGCAATCCTTACCATGAATTTCTTTGGCCTTTTTTAATTGTTCGGGTGTGAGAAGTGCATGAAATTCAAGCTGGTGATTGATATATTTTTTCTTACACTCGGATCCAAGCTTTCCCAACTCATCGACTTTTTTATTGATGGCTTTTTTGTTGGGTTTTTCGGCCTTCATCAGTTTATGAAGTTCGCCTTTTACTTTAGCCATTTTTTTCTGACATTTTTTCTGTTCAACCGCAAAGGTTTTTTTCATTTGTTCAATTTTGGCTTTCTGCTTCGCTGTCAGGCCTAAATCCTTCATTGAGCAACATTCAGCATGGTCTCCATGTTGGGCATGCATCATCTCTTTGTGCTCGGCTGCTTTTTCCTGCGCTAGTCCCTGGCTGGTAAATGCAATCATAAAAACAACAATCAATGTGACATAAAATAACTTTCTCATAGATTCCTCCGTTCTATTTTTTAAGGTTTTTTATTCATCGGCTTGGTAGCAATGGTTGATGTCTGCTGTTTTTCCAGCACCTCAATCATGTGATCAATCAGACTGGCAAACTCCTGCTGATTTAAATGTTTCTTAAGCATCAGCAGGTGCCGGTGATTTTGATCATGTAGATCATGGGTCAGTTCTTGGATCTTCCGGTTAAGTTCCTGATGGCGTTGCGGCTCAATCTTTTGGTCTTTAAGTTGGGTTAGAAGTTTGGTTTTCATTTGAACCAGATCGTTGCAGCAGTTGTGGTAATAGGATTTGTGATTGTCAAAGATTTTTTTAAATTGCGGATTGTTTTGACATAGATGATTGATACAGTCTCCAGCCTGCTCATTCCCGGTATGCTTGTGGTGCTCTGCTAACCGGGTTTCCTTGTGTATTTGGGAAGCCCTTATCTTTTTTACGGCAAAACCGCCGATAAAGGCTATATTAAGGAAAATCGAGGCAATCAAAATAAGCTTGAAATGAAAGAATTTACCTTTTTTCATCTTCTGCCTCCTCAACCACCTTAAAGTAGGCCTCACTTAAAGAGCTTGGATCTACGGGAGTAGTAATTACTGGATAAATTTGCGACTGGTTGATCTTTGGATCATTATCGGTCTCATTACTATTGCCATTGGCTGTTTCAATTCCCAACCAATAACCAATAACAATAATTGAAACAACCATGGCAGTTCTCCAGGTCATCTGCAGGGTTGGCCAGAGGTACCTGTGTTTTTTTGCTTTTTGCAGTTCACTAAGTATGGATAACTTCAGACTATGCGGTGGTTTGACATCCTGTAGTCCCAGCAGATATTCCTGCATACGGATTTCCTCCCGATATATAGCGGAACAGCTGGGACAAATTGTTTTTAACGGGCTTGTCATTGTCAAAGAACTCTGAGGCTAGGTGAGAGGGACTCCTGTTGAGCTTTAAACGGTAATTGATGGCGGTATTTACCGCCAGTCTCATGAACCAGGCATCAAAATTACTGTTTTTACGATACAACCTGATCTTCCGGTAGAGCCGGAAGAATATTTCCTGACTGAGATCAAAGGCTTCATTCGGATCACCTGTATAACGGAGAGACAGATTATAAATTTTAGACTGATAGAGGTCTATAATCTCTTCCAGTCCACCGTCCATGCCGGCCAGCAGTCTTTCGCCCGAGATATTGGCCCTGCGCCTAAATTCAGTTTTTTTCATAATGTTTAAAATGTTTTACGAATATTCTATATAAACAGTTAATTATAAAAAATCCCTCAATTTATAAAAGAAATTTTATTAATAATAATGAATTATGAAAAAAGTGAAAAAAGGGGACAGGCGCCAAATTATTTTTTTACATCCATCACTTTTTCGATTTGATCTTGAAATAAAAACATCAATTCAATATCATAGGGACTTGGTACTTAATGAACGAGCGAAGGAGGGAATTAATGAAGGCAAAAGTAGCCATCTTAGCGATTTGCATTACAGTTCTGGCTTTCCTCACTGCTTGTGGCAAGCAGGGAAATGAGGCAAATAACTCAACCGAAATTCAAGAAAAACAACTGGTTAATCAAAAGACATCACAGCCATTGTCCAGGAAGCTCAGGGATGAGAATGATTTGGAACCTAAAGGAGCATTTAGTCAATACGGCCTGGCAGTCTCTCTGGATCGTCAAAAAAAGTTTGATGAGGCCCTTAAAGAATATCAAAAGGTTATTGAACTGGTTCCAAAATTTTCTGTTGCCTACCTGGATTTAGGGGTGATACTCTACCGCCAACGGCGACTCAACGAGGCCATTGAGAATTACCGAAAGGCTGTGGAGATGGATTCAACTTTAGCTGGTGCCTTCTATGAACTTGGCCATGCCCAACATGACCAGGCGATGGCTCTAAAAGGCATTCAGGCAGTCAGAAAATTCGATGAGGCCATCAATAATCTTTTGAAGGCACGCCACTACAGCCGCCAAAATGCCATGATTTTATACAATCTTGGGGTCGTTTTTTTTCATCAGGCCCATGCGCTGGCCTCTTTTGAAACAGGGAGAAGGGGTTGGCCGGACACAAAGGATCTTATCCTTGCCTCCCCTAAAGTCCAGCGAAAGCTCGAGGAAGCAAGTAACTATCTAAACAGAGCGATTGCACTTTACCCGGGATTCACTCCTGCTTCGAGCAAACTTAGGGATGTTATGCTTGCGCAAGGAAGGCGCTTCGAACCAAATAGATCAGTAAAGAACAATTCTCTGGTACCCAAGGAACCGAGGGGCCGAAGAGGGGACTCAACCGCCTATGTCAAACTGGGATTTGTACTCCAGGATCAGGGCAAGCTCGAAGAGGCCAAGATTTGCCACAAGAAAGCTATCCGACTCTACCCGGAATGCTTTAGTAAAATAGCTTCCTCCACCATTTTGGTTCCATCCTCTTTATTTT
>CBFDCH010000356.1:0-3805 GCA_965603235.1 uncultured bacterium
AAATCTCCTTTTTTTTCATAATATAACATTATTGTATAAATATGAAAGCGGGTTGTGGCAGGTGTGAAATTTTTGTGAAAAGAGATCAAAAAGGGGCAACTTTTTGGCCCTGGATTCGTATGATAAACATTGGTACTATTTTAATGAATCAAACAGGCAAATATAGTCAAAATCTAATTAATATCAAATCAAGGGAGGTAATATTTCCATGAAAAAATTATTTCTTTTACCATTCTTTACTCTATTTCTGTGTGGCGTTATTTTTGGCCAGATCAGTGCCAAACTGATGCGCTACATGGATGTTTCAGATACGCAAATCGTTTTTGTGTACGGGGGCGATATCTGGGTCATGCCCAAAGCGGGCGGTACAGCCATGCAGGTGACCCACTCTCCCGGCGAGGAGACGTGGCCCCGTTTTTCCCCGGACGGCAGATTAATCGCCTATACAGCCAATTACAACGGCAATGGCGATGTTTTTGTCATGCCTGCCTCCGGCGGTGTGCCCACCCGCGTTACCTATCAATCCCTCTATGACCGGATGGTGGACTGGCATCCGGATGGCAAGCAGATCCTGTTTGCTTCAGCCCGGGAGAACGGGCAGGGCCGCTTAAATCAGTTTTATCTGGTCCATAAAAACGGCGGATTTCCTAAAAAATTAAAAATACCCTACGGTGAGCTGGCCAGTTTTTCTCCTGATGGCAACAACCTGGCATATATTACCAAGATTACTGAAAATTACCCATTCAAGCGCTACCGCGGGGGATTGGCCTCAGATATTATTCTCTTTAACCTCAAAACCAACCAGGCCAGAAATATCACCAACAACCATGCCAATGACGGCAAACCCGCCTGGGTGGGTGATACGGTTTACTTCCTTTCAGACCAGGGCAAGAACATGCGTCTCAATATCTGGAAATACAATGCCAGCACCAAAGCCATTTCCCAGGTAACCCGCTTTAAAGATTTTGATATTGCCTATTTGTCCGGGGGAAACCGGGAACTGGTTTTCGAAGCCGGCGGTATCCTTTACCTGATGAATGGTGACAATGATAAGTACAAAAAGGTTGAGGTAAAAATTGTCAGCGATCTGTCGGTGGAAATGGCCAGGTCGAAAAATGTCGGTAGCCGCATCACGGGTGCAACCATATCTCCGACTGGCAAGCGGGTGGTTTTTGAAGCCCGCGGCGAATTGTTTAATGTGCCAGTGTCTGAGGGTTTTGTGCTGAACATGACCCAGAGCAGTGGTGCCTTTGACCATCACCCGGCCTGGTCGCCGGACGGCAAAACTATTGCCTTTTGGAGTGACCGCTCCGGAGAGTACCAGATTTACCTGCAGGCAGCCAATGGCCTGGCCAAAGCCAAACCATTAACCAAGAGGACCAAGGGATTTGGCTACACCATTTTTTGGTCTCCGGACAGCAAAAAGATAGCCTTTATCGACGAGACCAATGATATCTCTGTTGTGGATGTGGCCAGCGGCAAAGTGAGTGTGGCTGGTAACACCAAGTGGAATACCAGTCATCCGGGCCGCCTCTTTTACCATATGGCCTGGTCGCCTGATTCCCAGTGGCTGGCTTTTACTCAAGGATTGGAGAATGCTCACAATGCCATTTTTCTGTATAACCTGAAAAATAATAAATTGCACCAGGCCACCACTGGATTTTTCGAGAATTTTTACCCGGTGTTCAGTGCGGACGGTAAATACCTCTTTTACCTGACCAACCGCAGCATGTCCGCCGTATACTCCGACATGGATGATGGTACCTGGGTATATCCAAATTCCACCCAGATAGCCGCTTTGAGCCTTACCAAAGAGGCGCCCTTTCTCCTGGCCCCCAAAAACGATGAAGAGAAGGCGGAGAAAAAACCGCCCAAGAAAGGGGAGAAGGACAAAAAGAAGGGCCCAAAGAAACCGGCAGTTAAACCAGTGAAAATTGACTTCGATAATCTGGAAGCCAGGCTGGTTATCCTGTCCCCAAAAGACGGAAATTTTGGCGGTCTCATTCCTCTCAAAGGGAAATTAGTATTTCTTAAATCTCCCAATACCGGGTCCGGTGAACGGTCAGCATCGCTGTTTTATTATGATCTTAAGAAACGGGAAGAGAAAAAAATTATTGCTAATGTCAACTGGGCCGAAGCCACAGCCAAGGGAGATTCCCTGCTGGTTCGCAGCCGTGGTAAATACGCGATCATCAAACCCGCGCCCGGACAAAAAATCAAAAAACCGATTCCCACCAATGGCCTGGTGATGAATTTGGTTCCGCGTGAAGAGTGGCGGCAGATTTTTAATGACACCTGGCGCCGGCACCGCGATTTTTTCTATGATCCCAACATGCATGGCGTCGATTGGCCAGGGCTGCGCAAGCGTTACGGTGCCTTGATTGAACATGCACGTACCCGCTGGGATGTATCCAATATCTGCTCCAACCTGGCCGCGGAATTGAGTGCCGGACATACCTACACCTTTGGCGGTGATGTGGAACGGGTGCCTATGTTGAGAACAGGATTCCTGGGTATTGACTGGCAATTGAATGACGACAAGTATCAGATAAAGCGGATCGTTAAACCCGCGCTCTGGGACACGGAGATCCGCTCCCCCTTTGACCGGCCCGGTGTGGATGTTAGAGTCGGTGATTTTATTGTGGCTGTCAACGGGATTAAACTCGATACCAAGAAAGACCCATATGCTGCCTTTGAGGCACTTTCAGGAAAAACGGTTTCCCTGACCATCAGCCGGTCTGGCGAGAATAAAAAGAGCCGGCAGCAGGTGGTCAAATGCCTGACCCCCGGAGAAGAGATACGATTGAGATATCTGGAGTGGATCGAAAATAACCGCAAGATGGTTGAGAAACTTTCCAATGGCAATCTGGGATATATCTATATGAGCAACACTGCCCGCCGCGGACAACTGGAGCTGGTACGTATGTTTTACGGGCAGCTCGACAAAAAGGGCTTCATTATTGATGAACGCTTTAACGGCGGTGGCCAGCTTGCGGATCGCTTCCTGGAACTGCTGCAGCGGCCGGTGGTGTATAACCTGCACTGGCGGCATGGCAAGGACCACCCCTATCCCTATAAGACCAACACCGGACCCATGGGCATGCTGATCAATGGCTGGGCCGGTTCCGGGGGCGATGGTCTGCCCTGGGCCTTTCAGGAATTGAAAGCCGGGCCCATTGTGGGTGAACGCACATTGGGTATTCTGGTTGGTCCGGCCACCGGTCATCGCCTGATCGATGGCGGCGGCATTACTGTACCAGGGGCCAGGCTCTATGATAATGACGGCCATTGGTTCTGGGAAGGAATCGGGGTCTCCCCGGATTTTGAAGTGTGGGATGATCCCAATATTCTTATGCAGGGACGTGATCCGCAAGTTGAAAAGGTAGTCATCGAAGTCATGAAACTGCTGAAAAAAAATCCGCCCCGTAGAACACCAGCTCCTCCTTTAGAAGACCGTACAGCCAAAGGCTTAAAGAAAAAATAAGAATAATCAAGGGGGCTGTTCCCCTAAAAAGAGGACAGCCCCCAATTTCTTTAATGATACAGAAGGTTAAATAACCTGGAGGTGATGACATGAAATTTAAATCTCTTTTTATAGTGTTTTTGTGCCTGAATTTTATTTTGCCGTTGCTGGGTCAGCAGCCGGGGGAGAAGAGCTTTAAGGATGTTTCCCAAATGCCAAAGGGTAGAATGGGTAAACGGATAATGGGTATTATCTCAACCATCAATTCCAATAATCCGGATGCAATCCGTTCCTTTATAACCAGTGCCTGTACTCCCAGCTTTCAGAAAATGGCCCCCATGG
>CBFDCH010000357.1:0-3796 GCA_965603235.1 uncultured bacterium
TATCCCGCAGCTGAGAATCATTTTGAAAGTAGTCCATCAATTCTCCCACTTTCTGGTGCCAGTTCTTGGTGGGTTTTAGTTTATCCAGGTTAAAATTTAAAATTCCCTTTTGGAAATTGTACATTCTCTGGCAAGATGAACAGAGGCCGCCACAGGCCCTGCCAACTGTATCTGGAATTAAAATCGCCACTTCAGGGTATCTTCTATGGATATTGTTATACGAGGGTAGGAGCCAGCCAGCAGCATTGGGTTTGCCGGGTTCGACCTCATCTTCCCTCTCCCAGGCAATGATTTTGCCAAATTCATTCACCAATTGACTGCTATACAATACATAGTGGCGAATGGCCATATCAGCGCCAATGGCAAAATAGGGTACCCGAACATGGAGGAGGGAGAGGTAATAGGGATTTACAAAAAATGGAATGCCCGCTTTTTTGGCTTCGAAGAGAAGTTTCATGGTATCCGGATCAAGAGAGTTGCCCAGCATCTCATTCAATAGATCGGGATCCCTGATGGCAAACCTGAGGTGAAATTTATGATCCTTCCACCATGTTTTGACCTCATTAAATTTTTGCTCTCTGGTCATTTCAGCAGCAAATGAGTATTTTGCGTCGTTGATGTCACCGCTGTCAATTTTATCAATTAAAATGTTTATGATCCGGTAACGGTTCTCTTCCCTCAGTTTCACGATGCGAGGATCCAGTCCTGACGGATACCGTTCCATCCAGTTGATCACTTGAGCGGTAGATGGTTTTTTTTGTTTGCTCTTTCCTGAAAATTGACGAAAGAGGTAGAGCATGTCTTCAAAAAAATAGGGTTTCGCGCCCCCTGTGCCATGGGTTACTGCGAGCCAGATCAACTTAATGGGGTTACTAACCGCAATTTCTCCATGCAGGTTATGGTCTTTCAGTTCCAAACCAGCGTGGTCAATATAATCAAGCAGACGAATAGCAGCATAGTCCTTCCATTGCAAGGATTCAAATGTTTTTCTGTCACCACGGTTTTGCTTATAATATTCCATTGCCTGGGGACTGGACTGGATCTCCTTTAGAACCCAATTTTTAACACCGACCAATGCCTCAGTTTCGTTTCTGGCGTTACGCATGATCTCTTCTAAGTGGGAGTTTTCTTTTAATAGTTGTTTTAAAAGTTGATGAGATTTGACATCAATGCCAATCTTATCCAGCTCATATTTTTTAATCATTGGTGTGTTTTCCCTTATTAAAAAACCTCATCAATACCTGATCTATCTTAAATTTTAACGATTTTTAAAAAAAAATGCAATTTAGAAGAACAGAAGGCTGCCAATTTATTCAACTGATTTTATGATTATTATTCCTTTGCATTGGCCTGGCAACATTTTTATTCTGTTGAAATCAAAGCATATTTATACTATATAATTAGAGATGAAAAGGGGTAAATATCAGGTTCATATTGCTAAATGCAACCTTATGAAATAGGATCCAGTTTAAATTAAGGATCAGATATACCCGCATTTTGGGAGAGATGGCGAGAGATGAGCGGTAAAGTTAAGAGTAGAGAAGAACTACTTTTTGAGATCCAGGAACTAAAACAGCAGGTAAAGGATCATAAAAAACAGAAAAAAGTTGAACTGGATTTGCGTGCCCATCAGGACCGTTTAGAGATTTTGGTCAATGAACGGACTGCTGAACTGGAATCTTTTACCTATTCCGTCTCCCATGACCTGAGGGCACCTTTGCGGGGTATTGAGGGATTTACCCGAATAATAATCGAGGAGTATGAGAGTCAGTTTGATGATGAGCTGAAACGGCTGTTGGGCAGGATTCATGAAAACACGCAAACAATGGCGCAATTGATTGATGGTTTGTTGGCACTTTCCAGGGTGAACAAGAAAGAAATGAATATTTCGGCCATTAATATTGAAGGTTTGGCAACATTTGAATTTAATGAACAGAAAAAGAATACTTTAAACAACAATGCCAGCTTGAAAATTGGCAAGGTACCTCCGGTTCACGCTGATCGGCGTATGTTGAGACAGGTATTTGCCAATCTCTTCTCCAACGCATTAAAGTTTACAGAGCCGAGGCAGCAACCCATTATTGAGGTGGGGGGAGAAAAACAAAAAGGGGAAAATTTATACTATGTGCGGGACAATGGAGTGGGTTTTGATAAAAGTTATGCCTCCAGATTATTTAATGTATTCCAGAGATTACATAGTCAGGGGGATTTCGAAGGGTCCGGCATTGGCCTGGCCATTGTAAAACGAATTATCAGCCGGCATGGCGGCAGAGTTTGGGCTAAAGGAGAGGTGAACCAGGGAGCCACCTTTTACTTTACATTGCCCGTAGAGTAGATATGGCTGAAAAGAACTTACGAATAGTAATTCTTGAGGATAATTCTGCAGATGCCGAACTTATCGAGTATGAACTCGGCAAGGGGGGTATCCCTTATGAAACCCGGGTGGTGGATAAAAAGCAGGCATTTCTTGCAGCTCTTGACAATTTCAAGCCTGATTTGATACTCGCCGATTATCACCTGCCGCAATTTGATGGTTTAAGTGCCTTAAAATTAGCCAGAAAAAATCACCCGACAATCCCATATATTTTTGTTTCAGGAGCCATAGGCGAGGAGATCGCCATTGAATCCCTAAAAAGAGGTGCCACCGATTATGTTTTAAAGGACCATTTGTCTCGTTTGGCACCTGCGGTCAAACGGGCGTTAAAAGAATCTGCAGAGTCCCTAAAACGGCGAGAGGCGGAAGAAAAGCTCAAATTGTTGGATGCAGGCTTTAACAATGCTGTTGATGGTTTTGTTATTACCAATGCCGATGGTGATATTCAGTACGTGAATCCAGCGTTCACCACTATAACGGGTTACGCTTCAACAGAAGCAGTGGGGCGGAATATCAAGATTTTACGAAGCGGGCGTCATGGGCCGCGTTTTTTTGAGGAGATTCGAGAGACACTCGAATCGGGAAAATCGTGGGTCGGTGAGATTGTTAACCAAAAGAAAGATGGATCGACCTATACTGATAAAACCACCATTTCCCCGATAATTGACCAATCCGGAAAACCAGCTAATTTCATATGTATTCTCAGAAATGTTTCCAAGGAGAAAGAGCTGGAGGAGCAGTTATTGCAGGCAGTGAAGATGGAGTCTATCGGCAAATTGGCCAGTGGTATTGCACATGATTTCAACAACCTGCTGACCATAATTAACGGTTACTCGGAGAGCCTTATCCGTCGATACAATCAACAGAAACTGAGAGAAGATCTTGGCCAGATTTTGAAGGCTGGAGAAAGAGCCGCTTTGCTGGTTGAGAAAATATTGACCTTTAGCAGGGAACAAGACGCCAGCCCGGTTGTCATCAACCTGAATGAAACCATTAAAGATCTGGAAAAAATGATCCATCGAATTGTGGGCGAAGACATTCAGATAGAGGTGAATTTAAGCCCTGATGTCCATGCTGTGTGCATTGATCCTTCTCAATTGGAGCAAATCATCATGAATATTATAGTAAATTCACGGGAAGCCATGCCCAAGGGCGGTAAAATTACGATTGGTACTAAAAACAGTGCGCTTGATGAAAAAATCGTTAAGGCACAGCCCGGAGCAATAACAGGAGAATATATACAGCTATCCATGACAGATACAGGCATGGGAATAAAGAAAGAAGTTTTAGAGCGTATTTTCGACCCTTTTTTTTCAACAAAGGAGCGGGGAACCGGGCTGGGATTATCCACTGTTTATGGAATTGTCAAACAAAACAGGGGCTATATTCATGTTAATAGTGAAGCGGATGGGGGAACCATTT
>CBFDCH010000358.1:0-3785 GCA_965603235.1 uncultured bacterium
GCACAAATTTGCAGAAAGGAATTATGTGTATAAATCGATCTGGCCTCTTTTTCCAGAGTATAGCGGGAAACATTGGCCTTATAGTTACCCAATCCCACTCCCAGGATTGCATTGCCCTGAACCATCCTGCCGGCCTGAGCCCAGTTAGAAAAACGTAATTTGACCGGTTTAAAATCTTTTGCCTCAGCAAAACGGAGACCGATAATGCTGAAGATAAATAAGGATAGGACCATTACCACAGGCGCCAGGTATTTTAAGCGAATAATTCCGACCAGCAACAGGTAGGCAAAAATGCCAAAAGAGAAACACAGGACACCGCCAAATGACTGGGTTAAGATAAGGTTTATCACGCCGAGGAGGAATAACATCAGCCAAATAATCCTTCTTTTTTTCGCTTGTAAAAAGTAGTGGACAATAAAAATCAAAAGCAGGGCACAAACAATAGCGTAAAGAGTTGGCAGGGGGAAAATCGTGAAAATCCGGCCTGATTTAATGCGCACCTCCAACCAGCGGAAATAATACGGAGCGGCATTTTCAAAGGCCTGGAGATATCTGGGGAATAGGAGATATTTTTGTATTAACCCGTAAGTAAAGAGGATCAACCCGGTTCCCGCAATAATGGGACGTAAGATCGAATGAAGGTCAAAACGTCTTAGAAAGGTGAAAAAAAAAAGAAAAAAGAGGAAATGTAAAAGAATTGATATAAAAAAAACTTTTACAGAGGAGACTGAAAAATTAACAAAAAAAAAAAGGGCGGCTGGCATAAAAATCCAGCCGCCCCGGTTCATGTAGTCGTGTTTGAATTATTTAGCTTTTGGACCGTAAGTATACTGACCGTTGGAGAAAATGATGTCAAAATCGAACATGGCGAAGTCGGTAACAATGTAATAGCCAACTTGAGACCAGCCATTAAAAGAACCGTCTTTACCTGACGAACCAATAGAATAAATATCATCTTCTGCTTGATAATTCCAGGTACGACCCCAACCGTCTCTTTGCGGAAAGACTTTTATATAGAAGGGGGAAAGATGTGTGGTTAATGGTCCTGTTTGTGGTGCAATGTAAAGGTCTGTCAAATAAGACTCAATCGCAGTACCGATAGATTTCATGTCCCCAATAGTTGCTTTCTGTTTACCTTTTTGTAAAGCGGTCAACAGATTGGGTATGGCAATGGCTGCAATAATTCCGATAATGGCAATAACGATGAGTAGCTCAACCAGCGTGAACCCTTTTTTCTTCATAAAATACCTCCTTAAGGTGTTTTCTAAATACAAGCAATTATGATTCCAAGAATCGAAACGATGACTATATTTACATTCTCACATAACAACAAGGATTGGTTTGAAAAATAATGTCACTTTAAATGACAATTTTTGTCACACGTTTTTTGTGTAACTGATCAAAAACTAAATATCACTCTCCCCTTCGGTTAAAGAAACGGTCTCCAGAGCATAACTGGTTTGACTGTCAGAGGAGGCAAAATAGAGATCCTCAACCAGAGGTACCTCCTCTTTGATTTTCATGGACGTTTTTTGAGAGGCCAGAGCAGAAGGTTCTCCACTATTACCAATGTAAATCTGAAAAGCCGCGGCAATGATGCTGACCAAAAAGACCAGAGACATGGTAGCGGTTACCTTTTTCTGCCGTTTTTTCCTTTTTATCTTGAGAAAGACTTTTCCTTCAAATTCATCACTCAAGCTATATTTCATCGGATATTCACTGATCAATTCATCTAACTTTTTCATTGCATGCCTCCTTGTGACTCACCATAATTGTTTCGCAGATACTGTTTACTGCGAAAAACAAGGGTTTTAATGGTCCCGATTGGTTTTTTCATGATATTGGCAATTTCAATAAAAGAAAAATTATTAATCTCTTTCATAACCAGGGGAATTCTGTACTTTTCGGGCAGAGTTGATATCAATTGCTCAACCACAATTTCATCTTCAATCTTTGACTCAATGGAAAAATTAAGTTCACTTACATCGGAAACGGAAAGCACCTGGCGAAATTTTCGCTTCCTGAATTCACTTCTGGCCAGGTTGGTGGCAATAGTATAAATCCACGACTTTAGATTATCGGTTCGCAATGTATGAGCTTTAAAGTATACTTTTACAAAAGTATCCTGGGTCAGTTCTTCTGCAATCTCATCATTCTTTAACAACACTTTCAAATAGTTGAAAATTTTATTTTTGTAGAGTGCCATCACTTCTTTAAAAGCCTCTGGGTCTTTCTTTTTTAATCCAGCAATCAATTGTTCCATTTAAACATGAACCATATTGTAAGGTTATTCTATCATCAATAAGACGTGAAAAAAAGGATAATAGTTTCAGGTTAATTGGACAAAGAAAATCCGAGTAAAAACCTCCGCTTTTCCCCATCCAGGAGGTCTTCATAGCCGGCCAGTAAACGTACATGTTTTGCCAGGGAAAAGGTGAGCACTGTTCTTAAAAAGGGGTAGGACTTGTCATAAAACCTGGAGGCTTCAATCCCAAGCTGCAGCCGTTTGTTGAAGAATTTAAAATAGGCCGCAGCACCCAGGCCTGAGTCCAACATGCCAGCCCCTACGGTGATGAAAGAGAAATTTTTACCCAACAGGGCAGTGAAGCGCGGATCTCCATCCACCGGTTCTTCCTTTACCCGGGTCATCAGGGAAAAATTGGCGAAGTTCAGGTCCAGACCAAAGGAAAATCGGGTTTTTTCCAATTCCGTGAAGTATTCGGCCCCCGCATAAAAGTTGGTTTTTGTCTGATCAAGGTCCTTTTTGGTCTCCTCCACTCCTTGCAGGATTTTTTTCAAAGAATCCACCGATTCTTCAACCCGCTGGTACAGGGTATCATCCTGGAGAATTTTTCCGACAGTACCCTTGCCCTTTTTTATCTGTTGGCTGATCTGGTTGAAATCCTCAACAATGGCCTTGATTTTATCCGATGTCTGCTCCAGGTTTTTTAGGATACCCGTTTCCCCGTTGTAAAAAGATCCCTCCAGGCGACCGATGAAACGGTCCAGGGAATTCAGAGTCCGTGTCAATTTATTTTCCAATCCCTTCAGGCTATCCACCGCCTTGGCCATCCCTCCTTCAGTGCCGGAAAAATCCTTTAGATTTTGGGAGATGGTTTTTAAATTGGCCAATGCGGTTTTCAGGGAATCTTTGGAAGCGGGATCTGCTAAAATGTCAAGAAGAGCATCTACAACCCCTTCTACTTTTTCCGAAATATCATTAAACCTGGTTACTGCTTTGTTCAGGTCAAACGGATCCAGGGTCAGGATTTCGCCACCATCCTGAATCACCGTCGGATTTTTTGTCTTGTAGACCTTGCGGTATACAAGTTCGACATAGTTCTCCCCTACGATACCGATGGATGATGTTTTTGCCCGGGCATCTGTGGTAAGGGAATACTTATCATTGATAAACATCTTGACCACAGCCCTGTCCTTCTCCAAATAAATATCTTCAACCAGGCCGATTTTTACGCCGGCCAGGCGTACCGGGGAGCTTTTAAACAAACCCGAGACATCTGAAAAACGGGCATAAACCACATAATTTTTATGACTGGAAAAAAAGGAGAACAACGACTCTGTTTTTAGGATAAAGTAGGCCAATATTACCAGAGCCACTACAAAAACGATACCTATTTTTAGTTGTTTATTTTTCATTTATCTTAGCTTGATAGGACCTTCGGATCTGCCTTCAATAAATTGACGGACAATGGGATTGCACGACTCTTTTATTTCTTTGGCTGATCCGGTTTCCACTATTTTGCCCTCGTAAAGCATGGCAATAC
>CBFDCH010000359.1:0-3776 GCA_965603235.1 uncultured bacterium
TTGTAGGCCAGCGAATGTTTGGGGTTCAGTTTAATGGCCTGCAAAAACTCAACAATAGCGGGTTGGGCCTTTTTGTTTTTAAAGTGAATCTGGCCATGCTGGAAGTGGTAGTCAGCACGAACGATATCAACTGAAGCCAGATATTTCTGGTAATCCTCCCTGGCTTTGTTCAAGGCTTTCCTGCTATCGACTCCGGGTCCTGTCCTACCCCCCCGACCTCCTTCGTAATCATTCTTGGCAATAAATGAACCATCACGTTCCTTTCTTAAATCAGCCTGGTTTTCGGCATATTTCGCCCGGGTACGATTGAATACGGCTTTGTTCATGGTCACATAAGCGTCATAATTTTGCTTGGCTGTAACAATATAACCTTCCGCGTCCTCTAAATTGCCTTGCTTGTAGAGCACTTTGGATCTGTAATAATAGGCGCTGGCATGATCCGGGAATGCCTTGATACATTTGACAAAATAGCTGTCCGCCTTTTTCAGTTTCCCTTTGGCAAAATTGGTCAGTCCTTTTTTATAGCTGACATTGGCCTTTTTGAAATTTTGAAGCCGCTTGAATTCTTCTTTCTTCTTTTCCGCCTGGCCGTAAATCAGGCCGGCTGCCAGAAAAAGAACACAACACATTAAAAACACCCGGGATACTTTTTTATAAATCATACCCCTGTTACGCTCGCCTTGACTCTTTGCTTTCATGAAGATCTCCTTTTTATCATTAACATTTTAATATAAAACAATCCTATTTAAAAAGTCTTTCAAATAAAATAGACAATCAGCCACCCATTATGTTACATTTATATTGACAAAAGTGAGAAATTTTAATACTTATTTAGATATGAAAAGAAAAAATAAGGATAAGCCCATGAAATTAAAAACATTGAAACCCGTTACAATTAAAAATTTAGTGATTGCTTTACTGATCCTCTCCTTCGGCCTGATTTCCCTGGCCGATCAATCAAAGCAGCAACAACTTCCCCTGACCATTGCTGACAGCTGCACCAGTATCATGGTAGGCAGGCTGGCCTCAACTGACGGTTCCACCATAACCTCACATACCTGTGATGGCCCCTATCGCAACTGGATGAAGATTGTGCCGGGTAAAAACCATGGTAAAAACGCAGTCACACCGATTTATACCGGCCTACATTGGAACGAAACACCAAACGATGCCACAGGCGTTAACAAAACCGGAGAGGTTCCGGAATCAGAAAAAACCTTTTCCTTTTTTAATACTGCCTATCCAGCCATGAATGAACATCAACTGGCCATGGGCGAAACCACCATTATGGCCAACCGCAGGTTAAAGAGCCGGATCGGATTATTCCAGATTGAAGAGTTGCAGAGAATTGCCCTGCAGCGGTGCAAAACTGCCCGGGAAGCGATTCGTCTTATGGGAAAACTAATCGAGGAATACGGTTATATTGACGGCGCTGAGTGTTTGACCATCATTGATCCCAAGGAGGTCTGGCAGTTTGAAGTATTCGGACCCGGTTTGGGCAACAAGGGCGGGTTCTGGGCCGCTGCCCGCATACCCGACAATCACATTGGCGTATCTGCCAACTATCCCCGGATCAGCCAGATAAACCTGAAAAAACCCGATTTTTTCATGGCGTCCGCCAATATCTTTTCCCAGGCCAAAAAACTGAAGCTCTGGGACGGCAAAAAACCTTTTAAAGTGCACAAGGTGTTCGGTTCGAAACGGCCGCAAGTCCACGAGCGATACATGAAATACTGCCGCATCAGGGAATGGTGGGTATTAAACTCATTGGCGCCATCCTTAAAACTTGACTACAACACCGAGGAGCTCCCCTTTTCGGTAAAACCCGATAAAAAGGTATCTGTACAGCAGGTTATGGCCCTATTCAGAACCAGCTATGCCGGATCTGAATATTCCATGATTAAAAATATTGGTAAAAAAGACGATAAAACCGGCAAGGTGAAGCCCAGCTCCGCCATTCATCCCTGGATCAACCGCAGGATGATCAGCCTCTTTACTGATATCAATCCCGAGCTTATTAAATTTCGCCGCATGATTGCCATCAACTACTGCTCATACTCCACAGTGATTCAAAGCCGAGGTTGGCTGCCTGACGCGGTCGGAGGCATCACCTGGCTCGGCCTTGACAATCCGGCATTTTCAGTCAGAATACCCGTGTTTGCCGGTACCCAGAAGTTACTTGAGGAATTCTCCGTATCCAACCAGAAAAGATTTCGCAGGGATTCAGCGGCCTGGGCCTATAGACGTGCTGTACGCCTGGCCCAACCGCGCTGGGATAAAAACAAACGGGTAATTGAAAAAGTGATTCAGGAATTTGAGGAAAAAGCCTTTGCGGAACTGCCTGACCTGGAAAAGAGGATGATCAAACTCCTTAAAGAGGACCGCCAGAAAGCCCTGGCCTTCATAACCTCATATGTTAACAATTTCGCCAGAGCTGTTCTGCACAAGTATTGGGAACTGGGCGACAATTTCTGGTCCCTTTATACGGATGGATTTTAGTTTTATCCAGTCCCGGGCATATTGATTTCTATACAAAATCATCCGGGGGAACAGCCATGAACAAGGCATTTTACCCAATCCTGCTTTTATGCCTCTTAACCTTACCTGGCAGGGCGGAAAAAGTAGCGGTTTTTCCTGAGCTCTATAAGGTAAATCATGTGGCAGTTGATGATGACCAGATATACATCTCCCAGGAATTTAAAATATTTATATATTCCCTGAAGGATTATAAACTGATAAAAACATTCGGCACAAAGGGAGACGGGCCGCGGGAAATAAGGGGATTTGTCAAGGTGGTCCCCGGGAAGAACCGTTTGATAATTACCAGTTCCGGTAAAATCTCCTTTTTCAGTAAACAAGGGGAATATCTAAACGAAATTAAATCACAAGTAGCTAAAAACGGTATATTTATTCCCCTGGGCAAAGGATTTGTAAGTCCCGGCTATACCCCTCTAAACAAAGGTGTTTCCTATCGAACCATTGATCTTTTCAATGGTCAATTAAAGAAAATAAAAGAGATATTCAGATATCAGGATCGCTCTTTCAAAAATTTGCAGGGGAGAAGGTTTAATTTAATGGCAGGCCAGTCGATAACCTTTCAGGTTGATAACAATAAAATCCTAATCAACCAGCCCGATGGTTCCATATTTATTTTTAATAAAGATGCCCGATTAATTACCACAATACGAGGAAAATACCCAAAACTGGAATTTACAGAGAAACACAAACAGGCCTTGATAGAGCGCACTCTTTCTGCCAATCCGGGGAAAAGGGGCTCTTATAACGAATGGGGAAAAATGCTGGCATTCCCCTCCCATTTCCCTCCCATCCAGTTGTTTCAAACCTCGGAACAAAAGGTGTATGTGCTGACCCATAAAAGGATCGGTCAAAAGGGTGAATGTTTTATCTATGACCTGCAGGGGAAATTGCTCAAACAAACTATGGTGCCTGTATTTGATTTCTCTCCCAGGGAACCCTACCCTCTCGCATTTTATAAAGGTACACTTTATCAGGTTTGTGAAAATGAGGAAACTGAAGAGTGGCAACTCCACATCACCAAAATACTCTAAGCCTTTCAGTTTTGATAAACATTTTTTTTAAATATTCTGACTGAAGAAATACCGCTTAACGATTGAAGGAAATCCTCACAAATTTTTCACAGATATCCGACAAAATGTTGATCTTATCTTCAACTATGGATTCTATCCTTGTAATGTAAAACAAATTACACCAAGGAGGTTAAAATGAAACGCATAGGACGGATGAGTATTTTAGGA
>CBFDCH010000360.1:0-3774 GCA_965603235.1 uncultured bacterium
CTGATGATCATTGAAAGTACCTGGGCCCTGGTCCGGGCTCGCCCGGAGATCGACGGGACAAGGATCGGGATGACAGGGCTCTCATGGGGAGGATTCTATACCCTGCATGTGGCGGCACTCTTTCCCCAGGTCAGGGTTGCTGTTCCCTTGGCGCCCTCACCTGACAGCGGAGGCCCGCCGTGTTGGCCGCCCACAAAATAATGGACCTGAAAGGTTTTTCCCTCACCCATCCAGGCAGGTTCGTATGTGCCGGTGGGTACTGCCATCTTGGCGTATTCAGCCATCTGCTGCTCAAACGGGATCTCTTTATTGACTGTTTTAAAGGAGACGACAATAACAATCTGCCCCGCTTCCTTGGGCACATCAACCGCATACATGCCTAGCTGGGCATCGTAATTGGCAAAGGCCACATACACATGCTTGGCTGTTGACTTGGCATTGTAGCGCATGCCTGAAATGAATGCCAGGGTCTTCTTCAGTTCAAAAGCTCCCGGTTTATGGAGCTCCTGGTCATTAAAAACCGCAGTTAACTGGTTGGTCCCACCTGCCTTTGTTTTACTGGCAGCCGCTGGTGTGGTACCTCCTTTATCATCGGTTTTATCGCAGGCGGAAAAAATCAACAATAAAGCAACCGCAATAATTATAACCCGAAAATATTTCATTAAAACCTCCTGATTTTAATCGATTGAAGGGAGAAAAAAGAATCCCTGTTTTCCTATTTTATACCAGGAAAATTAAATAATCAAAAATCCGCAAAAAGAGCAGGATGGCAAACGGGAGTTAACAGCGAGAAATTATTTTATCGATTTTTATTTCCGAGTTTTTTTCGTCAATAAAAAATTGGATTTCCCCAAAGCTCTTATCGAGCATACAATAACCGGCAACAAATTCCTCCAGGCTTAATCTTTGTCCTTCATAAGGGGGAAACAGACTGCTTTTTAGAGCGTACTCGGCGCTATTGATCGATGTATCTGAACTGAAAATAAGATCCCTGCCCGGAATAAAACCCGCCTCATCAATCAGCATCCTGAATGGATTGTTATTTTCAAGATATGTTTGCGAAAGCCGATCTGCATAGGTTATGGAATCAAGGCTGAAATTGGGCTGTAAGGATAGGATGAGGCCCAGCTCCTTTATGGTTCTGGCTGTGTCCAGATCCATAAATTGGCAGTGCTCCAATCTTATTTCCGGGAAATTTATTTTTTCTCTTTCAAGTTTCAAAATGGTATCAACAACCATTGACAGGGCATTGTCTCCAATAATATGGATGGATAAAGCTTTGTTCGCCTTTGAATAGGTTTTTAACATCTGATAAAATTCATCTTCAGCATATAGACTACGTCCCACACTTCCATCAGTATAAGGTACAAGTAAAGCGGCGGTTTTGGTACCGATCGCTCCATCTGTAAAAGCCTTTAAACCCTTAATTTCCTCTTGTATTTCTTTATTTAAAGTCATATACGTATCATAATCTGTCCATAGAGCGCTTCTCTGAAAGTAGGGAGAGGATTTTAAAATATTAAAACATGCCTCATTGGGCATTAACATCTCTGTGGCATAATAAATTCCCCGTTTTCCCAGGTAGTCAAAGAATCGGGTAAATTTGTCCGGCGTGGGTTCTATCTGATTGCAGAGAAATATCAATATTGACGGCAGATTGCATTCAAACCAGAAAGAATCCCGGTAATTTTTAACTATTTCTGGATATTTATTTATTAATAAATTTTCAGCAATCGGACTCATGACAAAACTATGCAAAGATGTGTTGACAATGATCACCGGGGGGAAAGAGGCCAACTCCTCGTTTGAAAAATCATAATAACTGTTGTTCCATCCCAGGATTACGGTTACCCGGCCGGGATCCTGTTTTTGAATGAGTGCCAGGGCCTGATCTTTGTCCTGGATTATAGTCAGGTTGGGGCAGTCAAAAAACAAAGCAAAAATCATCAAATGGCTGTGATGATCTTTTAAAAGGGGGATGGATTGTTTGTTCATTGTTATCCTTTAAGTAATTTTTGTTAAAAAAGGGTAACATAATAGCCAATTCGCTGCAAGTTTTCACCCGTCATATGCGATTGACATCAAAATTTATTCTATTTAAACTATTACCTGAAAGCAAATTAATTAAACCAATTAATCGATATTGGACTTAACCAATATTGAATATTCTTTGGAGGTAAAAATGGTGGAAATCAGGGAAGCCAATCAGGATGAGCTGACACAGCTGGTTGATTTGTGGGAACAATATCGAGAAGAATATGAAGAGGGTCTGATTAAGGAGAAGGAAACATTCAGGGATTTTTTAACCAAGGATGCGGGAGCTGCAGAATATATCAGAAATCAATTTAAGGGATCCAGTGAGTCAGAGGATGGATTTTTATTGATTGCCTTTGAGCATGAAGAAGCGATCGGATTTTGTTATTGTTATATAAAGGATAATTATCAGATTTATCAACCATTAAAATTGGGTTATATTGATATATATTTTGTTAAACCTCAATTCAGGGGCCAGGGAATCAGCACCAGATTCAGGGATATTTCCAACGAGTGGTTTAAAAAAAAGGGGATCACCCAGGTGGCCCTGGATGTCTATCCGGAAAATAAAACTGCTTACAATATATATAAAAAATGGGGTTTTGAGGGAATGTGCATCAATATGAAGCTGAATATTTAATTTCCTTTAAATTATCTTTTCCCTTGTCCTTTATTTAGGCGCCGGTAACCCGGTAGACTATGTTTTCCCGGTGGCCGGTGATGATTTTAAAATAGTCGGTTAAGAGGGTGTTGGTTGCCTCATCGCCCGTGTCAACCAGGAGGGGTTGGTTCTGCAGTGATTGGATCTTTTGCGGGGTGGCAATGATAATAATATTTTCAACACCGATTTGATTGATAACGGACGCACTCAGCTGCTGATTGCCCCGGCCGAAGAGAAAACCTTGCTGCCCGATAGGGGTGATAATTAGCCTGGTTTTTTTACTCTTAATCTGGGCCAGGATTTCTGATTCACTCAAATCCTTGCCGACTAGCTTATTTTGATATATTAGATCAACCCCGATCAGGCTTTTATCCAGGTTTAACCTTTGGGCTATTGCCCGCGTGGTGGTCCCGGGTCCCAACAGATATCTATGGTCTTCGGACATATTCTCAATTACTTCATAGGCAATGGCATCCTGAAAATAGGAATCAGCAGGGGTGCTGCCGGCTTTTAATTTTTGGACAAACTTCCGTTCAAAGGGTATTTTTAAATACCCGTATAGTTTTGCCGAAATAATTTCCTGCCGGTAGCGCTCTTCATCAATATCCATTACCTCTGCTTCAACCAATTTAAGGGGTTGGTCTCTTAAAAAAAGAGCCGCCAATTCCCCGGCCCTGGCCGGGCTGTTGGCATAAACCGCCGAGTGAATCTTTACCCCGGCCGGGATACCCAACACTAACTGGGAGGTTCCAATTGCGGTATAAATATCCCGTGCCGTACCGTCACCTCCGGCAAAGAGCAGTAAATCGACACCCTGTTCTAACATCTCTTTGGCAGCCACTTGAGTGTCACTAGCAGAGGTAACTGCTTTAGCTGATTTGTGCACCACTCTGGTAGAGAAGCCGCAGCTTAGCGCAATCTCCTCTCCCATCTGATCGGGACAGGTAATAACCTGAAGGTTGTCATGCAAAGGTTTAAGTTTGTTTAAAGCTTCAAGGGCCCGATCCTGAGCTTGAGGTATAGCACCCCGTTTGATAGACTCTTTCAGGATTTTAATCCCATCGGTTCCCTTTAATCCG
>CBFDCH010000361.1:0-3771 GCA_965603235.1 uncultured bacterium
TATCTCCAGCAACTCAATTTTATAAACCAGGAGATTTTACTGGCAATCCGTAAAATTATTAAAAACTCGGCTCGTCGACCCATCATTATTCTGCAATCAGACCATGGCCCCGGATCTCAACTCCGCTGGCAGAGTATGGAAGATTCAAATTTAAAGGAACGGATGGCCATCTTGAATTGCTATTTTTTTCCCCAACGCAACCATGAAGTATTCTACAGCACGATCACTCCGGTCAACTCATTCCGGCTTCTCCTGAACCAGTATTTTAACCAGAAATTACCATTGCTGCCCGACAGATCTTTTTTTTCGCTTTGGAGTAGACCATTCCATTATTTACCATATATAAAATAATCCACTTATTTAATGACCATCAATAACCACCAGTAATATGGATGGGATTATTTTTTTTGCCGTTCAGCGTAATAAAGTATTGTGGAGAGAAGGATACCAAAGGTAAAGCCGAGCAAATGAGCGCGTAAACTGACCCGGGGTGTAAACAGATCCAACACTATTTGAAAAACCAGGATATAAAGAATCAATGTCAGTGATTTGCGGGCTGCCTGTGATTTCTCCTGACTGACGCCTATAAATAACAAATGGGTTGTGACTCCCAGGACTCCCATAATCGCTCCGGAGGCACCAACCAGAACCACATAGGGACGGTCGTAAAGGGCAACATCAATAAAGTTGGCAGCAATTCCTGACGCAAGGAATATAAACAGCAGGCGCCATTTGCCCAACCACTTTTCCGCAAATGGAGCAATAATAAAGAGGGCCAAGCTGTTCAAAAGAAAATGGTACAGGCCAAAATGGAGGAATAATGAGGAGATTGGCCTCCACCACTCATATCCTGTGTATGGAGTCTTAACCATAGCTCCCATTCTGATTAGGTTGGCTGTATCGGTGCTGCCTCCCAGGAGAACCTCCAGCAAAAATACCACTGCCATTAAAAGTAAAATCCCATATGTGGCATACGCACTTCGATTGTTCCGGGTGAAGCTGATCGGATAACCAAAACGAATCAGTTGGGCAACCTCTTTGCCCTCCTCAGTTAAAACATCAGTGAAGCCATTGATCTCGCCATTACCGAATCCAGAAAAAACAGAACCGATTCGTTTTTCACTTAACAGGCGATTTGGCAGAGAACGGCTCTGTCTGAGTTTATCAAAATGTGATCTTGATTCATCAGAATAGCCAGCTGCCTGAAGGGCAGTGGCCAGCCAGATCGCCTTGAATTCGGGAGCCGATGATTTAAGAGGCCCCAGGAAGAGGTTTTTCACCTCCTGAATGCGGCCATTAAAGGCAAATAAAAAGAGGCGGCAGGACATCAAGTGCCTGCGTAAAGCAGGCGAAGAGAGCACCTCTCTGTATTGAAGAAAAACAGTCACAAGCTCTTTATATCGACCCACTTCACCCAGAGCCTGAATGTATCTGGGAATCAACTCCGGATATTTTTCCAGGTTTTTCCCCAAAAAATTCTCATCCAGCCAACGCAGATACTCAGCGAATTGCCCGGTTGACACCAGATAAAATGATTGGAGGACACGATCCATTAACTGGTTCACATCCTGATGACGATTGACCACCTCTTCAGCTTTGCCCAGATCACCTGACTGGATCATGCCAAAAGCGGAAACTATTTCCGGCACGCCTTTCCAATTATCAAAAGGCTGCAAAAGGGTCAAAAGCCTGACAACCCTAACCGCTTGAGTATAAACTTGTTTGCATAACAAATACTGCATGTATCTGGATGCCATACCGGGAAGTAGAATGAAGATAAACCAGAACACAGCCCCAACCCACCCGGCCACTCCAGGCTGCAATAAATAGGTTGTACCCACAACCGCCAGAATAATCAGGGAGATCCACACCCAGTGGTTTAACTTCTTTTTGGTTGAATGCCCGGCAAATCTCACCAGGACAAGAACACACGAAAAGCAAACCACCAACAGTAAAAAACGATTGATATCGGGCATTCTTTTACTTTGTCTTCAAAATCACATTATATTCCGGTACTATCTACCACTATCTTATCCGATTTTGCCAGAGTAAGAGGAGTCAATCCCCTGTCCATCTATCACTGTGGAAAAGGAGTCGGATTATTTTTTATACAGTACTCTACCTCCCACAATGGTAAACATCACTGCGGTCTTTAAAATTTCCTCGTCCGCAATGGTCAGGATGTCCTTATCGAGTACTGTGATGTCAGCTAATTTGCCAACTTTCAAGGAACCTTTTATGTGTTCTTCAAAAGCAGCATAGGCGCCATTGATGGTATAGGAGCGGAGTGCTTCCTCCCTGCTCATTTTTTGGTCGCCAAAAAATACAGATCCATCCTTTAACTTCCGGGTAACCGTTGCATAGTAGCAAGCCAGGGGATCAACATCTTCAACCGGTACATCAGTACCATTACAGATCACTGCACCGGTTTTCATCAATTTTTGCCAGACATAGGCCCCTTCCTGAGCCCGTTTTTCTCCCAACCGCTTGTAGACCCAGGGAGCGTCAGAAGTGCAGTGAATGCCCTGCATAGAAGGAATAATTCTCAGTTTACCGAAGCGGGGAATGTCCTGAGGGTGTAGATGTTGGGCATGTTCAACCCGCCAGCGCAGGTCCTTTTTCTCAGGATACTTTTTATAGGCCTCCTCATAAATATCCAGAGTTTCCCGATTACCCCGGTCGCCGATGGCATGGGTGTTTAGTTGAAATCCATTCTCAATGGCTATCTGGGCTGTCTCCTTCATGGTCTCAATCGATTCGGTATTCAAACCAGTGCTGGAGGGTAGACTTTTATACGGTTCCAGCAGCCAGGCGCCATGGGCTCCCAATGCGCCGTCAATAAGCCGTTTGATAGAACGGACAGTCAAATGATTGTTCGCCTCACCAATAATCCAGTAATCCTTCATTCGTTCTTTTAAACTCTTATTGCCCTGACTGACCATGGCATACATGCGAACACCCAATTTCTTCTCCTTCATCAGTTTCCGGTAAAAGTCGACAGTGGCAAAGGAAACACCGGCATCGTGAAAGGAGGTAATCCCCTTGGATAAACATTCCTTTTCCGCCAGTTTCATAGCTTTCAACAATTCCGCCTGCTTTTGCTCATCAGTCTGCGTACTTTGAGAGTGGGCCTGGCGTCTTCGCAACAACCGTTGAGCGGTTTCTCTGAATACGCCAATGGGATTGCCCTTGACATCTTTAACAATCTCTCCCCCTTCGGGATTGGGAGTCCTGTCCGTAATTTCTGCCAACTCCATTGCCTTGGCATTGGCATAACAGGAGTGGCCGCTGGCGTGTGACAACATGACCGGATTCTCAGGTGACACCTTGCTCAACTGATGGTGAATGGGTAAGCCATCCACATTGGGCTCCGGCGTTTTTTCCCATTTTTCCTGATGCCAGCCGCGGCCCAAAATCCATTCACCAGGTCCCGCCTTTTTTGCGGCTTTAGCAACCAGCTGGACGATTTCATCCCAGGTTTTGGTCTTGGTGAGATCCAGCCTCATCTTGGCAAATCCCAGACTGGTAAAATGGCCGTGAGATTCGATGATGCCGGGGATTACCAACATGCCTTTTACATCAATGACTTTGGTATTATCCGAAACATAGCGCTTAATCTGTTTGGTAGTTCCCACAGCCAGGATCTTATCTCCCTGAACTGCAACAGCTTCAGCCTGGGGTACGTCTTTCTCCAGGGTAACTACATTGCCATTAATCAGAACCAGGTCAGCCGGCGGTTTACTCTTTCCACAAAAATTTAATACTCCCAAT
>CBFDCH010000362.1:0-3768 GCA_965603235.1 uncultured bacterium
GAAATTGCGCACAATTTTCGGCGTTAGGGAAGGGGATGTACGCGGGAGCAAACCAATCTTTACTTAGAAATATGGGAAGGGGCACCGCTTCTAACTTTTTAAAAATTTGCTATCCATAACCCGGATATTGTATAACAGGAGATGGAAAATTTTATTGATAACCAGCGCTGTTTTGTATGCGGCGGTCAAAATCCCTTTGGGCTTAAGCTGAATTTTAAATTGACTCCGGAAAATTCCCAGGCAGAAACCGAAGTGAGCTTCCCGGATCATTTTCAGGGATGGGCTGATGTTGTTCATGGTGGCCTGGTTTCTACTGTCCTGGATGAAGTCATGGTTAAAGCAGCAACTGCCAAGAATATAAGTTGTGTCACTGCGGAAATGACTGTTAAGTTCAGGAAGCCCATTCAACCCAATACAGTCTATCGGGTCCGGGGAAAAATTGTGGAAGACAGGGAACGGGTACTCCTGGCAAATGCGGCCTTAAGGGATGATAATGGATTGGTGTTTGCCAGGGCCAGCGCAAAACTATTTGTCATTTCATGACAACTAGAGGACGCTGTCGTTAAAGCGCCAGAGACTTTCAGAAAGGTCAAAGGTTAATGCAGCCAGGAATCTGGCTGCCACAGGCTTACCCTCCCTGACCAGTGGCCTGAATTTCCAGGCAAATAAAATCCTTATCAAATCTTGGGTCAGGTGAGAAAAACCTTTTTTTATACAAACACCCATTACATTCCCTTTGCTGTCGATTTCCATTTCCAACAGAATATCAATGGACACAACCTCTTCCGTAACAACCGGCGGCGGCAGGTTCTGACTGCTGATGAGGTCCAGCGGATTTTTTAAAAGGGGAAGCCGCTGGCGGGAGATTCCGGATAGATATTCTGTACTCTGACTAAACCTGTCCCTGTGATAACAACGGGCCTGCTTCCCCCTGCTAAGCGTGGCTGGAGCAGCCTCCTGTTGCACATTCATTCCATCTATTTTGTAGTCTGAATCTTTTTTTTCTCGAACTTTCCTGACCGGTGCTTTGGCAACACCTGGCAGCCTTTTTCCCGCCACCTGTCGGTGTTCTTTATCCGCTTCCTGCTCCGCTCTGAGTGATGCCTTCAGGTTTTTTTTCCCTCCTTTCTTGAGAGTCTCCTTTTCCACTTCCTCTATATCACCCAACTTTTCGAGTACCTGGCCCTCGGTCTCTCTTTTCTTACTCTCAACAATATCCGCTTCATGATCCTTGCGTTTGGTATCCCGGGCCCGCTTCTGCATATAAACATTTTTGGCCGTACCCCTGGGATATACATCCCATGTTTTCTCACCCTTTTTAGGTACTGACTTCATCCGGCTCTCATCTTCAGGCACCCCTTTTCCGGACTTGGAATAGGTGCGCCTGGCCTCTTTTGGCCTAATGCTGACTTTCTCTTCCTTAAGGCTGGAGGCAGGCTCGGATATGTGTGATTTGTTGATGCCGATCTGGAAGAATAAAATGGCCGAAAATCCTACGATAAGAATACTGGCGGCCAATGCCCAGGGCCTGTAAAAGATCGGTTTTTTCGTTGCCGGTATGCGGTGAAGCTCCCTACTGACCTGCAAGGTATGCAAACAAGTATTACAACCTGCGACATGTTTTAATAGGGCATCCTTTTCTGAATCGGTCAGACTTCCCTCAACCAATTGGGCGATCTTTTCAATGGAGGGGCACGTTCCTTCTGACATTTTATTTAGACCATTGGTCAGCAGTGATGCTAAATCCTTTTCATCCTGCGACCAATTGTTCTTGTCATTCATTTTTTAACCTCGCAAATCGATTAGTCGGACAAAACCGACCCTTGACCCTTGAAAAAAGAGCCAGTTCTCTGCAATTTTAAACAAAATCATGTAATCGAACTCCTTCTTTCTCCAGATGATCTTTGCATCGTTTCAGCAGGCGGGAGAGTTTTTTATAGGTAGCCTTAGTGCTTAGGCCCAGAATATCAGCCACCTGAACAATACTATGAGGAGTTTCACCCTCATCTTCAGGGAAACGCAACCGTAAAATCATCCGCTCCTCACCGGATAATCCATCCAGCAAGGCTTCAACAATTTTCTTTACTTTGGTGTGCCCGTTGCTGGCCAGGAGTGAATCCTCCGGATTGTTTTTGTCATCCACAACGATGGGCCTGCCCTCTCCATTGGAACCCACTCCCTCTTTGACCGCTCCTGTAGGGGCAGGCTGCGGATTACCGGAGTATCGTTTGCCCTTTATAGTCTCCACCATGGTCTCAATTTCAGCAAGAGAATAATTGCTAGGGACCGACTCACCCACTTTATTATAAATTTTTTCAATTGACAATTGATCTTCTAGGGCCAGCCTGTAAATGAGCTGACCCAGGTCGCCCAGTTTTTTGGCCCGTTCTTTCTGTCGATCCCGTCCTTTATATTTTCGGATCAAATCCACGGACTGGTTGGCAATAATGGCGGTCAGGTAGGTGGTCAATTTGGCATTTCCCTGGAATTGCCGCAGGATATGAAAGTTTTTCTGTTTCAACTTGTCCAGCACCCGATTGCACAACTCCAGCACTTCATTTTCAATTTTTAGAGTTTGCCCGGAGGAAGGATTAAGGCGGGAGTGAACAACCTGCCAGCACCTCTTTTCAATAAACGGGAAATGTTCTCCGATTAATCGGTTGTAATAGTCATCCGGCTTGGCTTCTACTGAGTTTTCCGATACAATCTGCATGCCTTCACCATAATAGTTATTTTTTGATAAAATTTCAAGATCGCCTCTCAATAAAAATCTTTTCATTATCAAGGATATATTGTTATAATATGGAGGAAAAGGAGGAGACATGCCGTATAAGGGATTCTCGGATTTCCGCAGTGATACAGTCACACGCCCCACAGAAGCAATGAAGCAGGCCATGATGAATGCCGAACTTGGAGATGATGTACTTGGGGATGATCCAACAGTACAAAAATTGGAGGAAATGTCAGCCCAATTATTAAATAAGGAAGCCGCTCTTTTTGTACCCTCTGGCACCATGGGCAATACCATTGCCTTGAAGCTGGCGGCCGGAGAAGGGAAAGCGGTGATCATGGAAGAGAAATGCCATATTTTCCACTTTGAAGCAGGCAATGTTGCCAGAATTGCCCTGAGCCTGCCTCAAACTCTACCTTCAAATAGAGGAGAAATCCCTATTGATTTATTGAAAACCAGTATCAATGTGGCCTTGAGAGAACACATGCCCCAGACAACAGCCATAACCCTGGAAAATACTCATAACCTCTGGGGAGGTCTGGTTTTAAGCCTAAAATATATGGAGAGTGTGCAAGGTCTGGCCAAAGAATTCAACCTGCACATGCACCTGGATGGCGCCAGGATTTTTAACGCTGCGGTTGCGTTGAATGTTGCAGCCGCGGATATCGCTAAATATTTTAACTCCATTATGTTCTGTCTCTCAAAGGGATTGTCCTCCCCTGTTGGCTCCATGCTGGTTGGTAGCACCGATTTTATCAAGGAAGCCCGGCTCCACCGCAAATCACTGGGGGGAGGGATGCGGCAGGTTGGAATGCTGGCAGCAGCCGGCATCGTATCCATCACCCAGATGGTGGATCGTATGGCCGAAGATCATCAGCGGGCCAAGGACCTGGCAGCGGCAATCGCGGATAATGAGGGTCTGGAAATCAATTTGGAAGATGTCCAGACAAATATGATAAAGATAAAGTTAAAGAATCTGGATGCCACATCATTTTTAAATAAACTGGCGCAACAGCAGGTGCTGGCACTCCCTTTCA
>CBFDCH010000363.1:0-3757 GCA_965603235.1 uncultured bacterium
ACCATAATGATATACAAAGGTTTTAGTTTCATAAAGCCGGTGAGGGCGCCAAATCCCAATACGGCCAGGGCTACCAGGGTGAACCGTTTGTCTTTCTCCTTCCAGCCGAATAGTCCGGCCGCAGTCCAGGCAGCGGCGTAGGGTGCTGTTATGGCAGATGATAACCCGGCAGCAAAAAGCCCGATACCAAAGAATATTCTGGCGAGATCTCCAAATAAAGGCACCAACTGATTTGAGAGGTCAATGGTACGTTGTGACATTTCAATGGTATTCTGGTTTAGCGCTCCCTTGGAGGCAAAAGCCATGGTTGCCGTAATTATAATTGAGATGGTAATTAATCCTCCTAGGCCGATAGACAGGAAGGTATCCGACCGCATCAAGCGAATGTCGCTTTTCTCTTTCCACTTCTTAAGAATCACAGATGAGTGGAGAAATAGGTTATAGGGAACCACTGTGGTGCCCAGAAGTGCCAAAATCCGCCATAAGGTTCCTTTTGTGGCAGGGATACGCGGTATAAATCCTTTTAGAATAGCTGATAAATCTGGTTTCAGGATAATTGCGGTAACAAGGAAGCTGATTCCCATCACCACCACCAAACCAATGAGCACCTTTTCAATCAAATGGTACTTGCGGCGGATTAACATGATGGCGGCAATACTACTGATCACAAGTACCCAGTAAATCAATTTGATATGTGTAAGAAATTCCATGCCTAGGCTGCCACCAATAATATTACCCGACTCATAAGCGGCACAACCGACAATAATGGCCAGAAAGGCAAGTATTTGAAATCCAAGTCTTAAATTTCCCTTGGGAGTAAATCTGGAAAGAGCCGATGCCACATCAAGGCGGGTGGCGAGGGAGAAACGGCCGACCATTTCCTGAAGAACAATGGCTGCCAGGATCGCGAAGGCAACCACCCATATCAGGTCAAAGCGGTTCCAGGCACCTGCCAGTGAGGCGGCTGTGACTGTTCCCGGGCCAATGAATGCAGCAGCTACCAGAAACCCCGGACCAAATCTACTCTTTTTTGCCATAGCCGCCTCCGCCTGGTGTTTTGATAATCAATTGATCATTGGCCTTTATCTCCAGATTGACTTTGGAGGCCAATGTGGCTGTTTTATTGTTGCGGTGCAAAAGATTTTCTCCGGTTTTGCCCCTCTCTCCGCCATTGCTGCCATATGGTCCGTGAGTACGCCTCTCTGAAAGGATGCTCAGGTGAGCATCCTGCAAAAACTGGTAAATGCGGATCAATCCATTGCCTCCCCTGTATTTTCCTCGGCCACCGGACTGCAGTCGTATGCTATAGCGTGTTATTTTAATCGGGAAATCAATTTCAAGACCCTCAATCGGTGTGTTTAATGAATTGGTCATGTGGGTGTGAACAGCAGATTCGCCGTGAAATCCGGGACCCGCTCCGCTTCCCCCCCCAAGCGTTTCATAGTAAGTATAACCGGCGCCACCAAAGGAGATATTGTTCATGGTTCCCTGCGAAGCGGCAGGAATTCTATCAGGCAGGGCTTTGGCAAACGCTCCCAGAAGGACATCAACGATACGCTGTGACGTTTCCACATTACCGCCGGCCAATCCCGCAGGTTTACTGGCATTTACAATACTCTTTTCCGGTAGGTTAAGGACAACTGATTTCATGATTCCCGAATTGATGGGTACATCCTGGCCCAATAGAGTGGTCAGTACATATAAAGTTGCAGAGTAGGTAATGGCTGTGTTGGTGTTCACCCCACCTTTAACCTGAGGATCAGATCCGCTAAAGTCTATAAAGATATTGTCGCCCTCTATGTCTATGGCTGCCTGGATGCGGATATTGGTGGTATCAAAACCGTCATCGTCCAGTACATCTGAAAATTGGTAATGCCCGTCTGGAACCTGTCGGATAAAGGAGCGGAAAATTTTGTCGGTATAATGGATCAAGAATCCAGAATAATCACATACATTGGTGAAATTATATTTTTTGATATTTTCAAGGAGGCGCGCGATTCCTCTCTTATTGGCTGCAATTTGAGCCATTAAGTCTCCCATGCGTTCCTGAGGGCTTCTCACATTGGCCAGGATGAGGCTGAGGATTTCCTGATCCATATCCCCTCTTTTGACCAATTTTAACGGAGGAATGATGAGCCCCTCCTGGAAAATTTCAGACGAGAGGGGCATTGAACCGGCCTTCATGCCTCCCACATCGCTGTGATGGGCCCGGTTGGCCACAAAAAAAGCAATTTTATTTTTAAAATAAACCGGGGCAATAAGGGTAATGTCCGGCAAATGGGTCCCCCCTCTGTAAGGGTCATTGAGGAGGACCATATCACCGTCGGTAAAATCTATCTCTTCAAGGGCGGTTTTAACAGAGAGGGGCATGGCTCCCAGATGGACGGGGATATGAGTACCAAAGGCAAAACTTTCACCATCAGGTGTAAACAGAGCGCAGGAAAAATCTTTCCTCTCCTTTATGTTGGGTGAGAAAGCCGAATACTGGAGTATTTTACCCATTTCATCACATATGGATTGAAAAATATTTTTAAAGATTGTTATTTTTATGGCATCCATGCGTCACTCAGTTTTTAAAGAATTTTTTAATCGTGTCAATAGGAGATTCTTATACTCATCTATGCGTCCTGAAAAGTTCGCGTCCACAATTATGGTGGAGTGCCGATCTATCACTACCGCTGGAGAGGGAAAGGTTTGTCCGGGCTGAAAATCCTGGCGGTTAAAAAAGTTAAACTGCTGCCACACGCCGTTAAAAAACACCTTGCTGCGTGCAAACGGTTTGGCAACACCTGATTTCAAGGGAAATTTGTTCAATTTAACTTTGGATGTTTTTCCCACAGCCACCACGCGAATATTGACAATCTCACAGGCTTCATCACCCATTTTATAGGAATATAGCTGTTGATGCCGGCAGTGGAAACGTTCAACGAAATCATTGGAGTAGGGGATGGTGAGTTCATAGGATTGACCGCGATAGCGCATCTCCAGGAAATTGAGGATTTCAGCGTTTTTTTCTTCGAATCCCTCCTCCCGTAAAAACGACATGGCCTGCTCATTCAATGCAATCAGGAGTTTTTTTAAACGGCTGGTAGATTCTGGGGTAACCAATTGTAAAAAGGATTTGCTGAATTCTTTTTGGAGATCAGCGAAAAGCATGCCCAGAGCTGAAAAAACCCCCTGGTAGGGGGGGATGAGCACCTGGGTGATGCCAAGTTTTTCCGCCAAAAGAGTGGCCACCATCCCTCCTGCCCCGCCGAAGGGGAGCAGGGTGAAAAACCGGGGGTCCTCGCCTTTTTCCACAGTGATCGATCGGAGGGCCCGTTCCATGGAGGAGACTGAAATCTGAATGATTCCCTCCGCTGTTTCATGAACCGTTTTTCCCAGCCCCCTGCTTAACTTTTTGATGGCAGTATAGCTGCGCTGGGGATAAATTTTCATATGCCCGCCCAGGAATTTATCGGCAAGAATAATGCCGTTGGTGACAAACGCATCTGTAACGGTGGGCTGCAACGATTTTCCATAACAGACTGGCCCGGGTTCGGCCCCTGCACTGTCCGGCCCCACCTGCAGGACACCGCCCGGATCAATGCGGGCGATCGATCCTCCGCCGGCGCCCACGGTTACGATATCAATGATGGGGATACGAATCGGCAGGTGTTCAAAACTACTCCTTCGGGTCAATAAGAGCTGCTTATCCTTAATGATGGAGACATCCGTGGAGGTGCCTCCCATGTCAAGGGTGATCATGTTGTTTATG
>CBFDCH010000364.1:0-3745 GCA_965603235.1 uncultured bacterium
TTCTCATACCTGTACCTATGGAGCACTGGGGGCCTTTGCTACAGGCATGGGCTCTACGGATCTGGCAGGTATATATCTCTTTGGCAAAGCCTGGTTTCGAGTACCGGAATCAATCAAAATTGAATTGGCCGGCAAATTTAATCCCTTTGTTTCAGGGAAAGACTTAATTCTAAAACTAATTTCAATATTGGGAGTAAACGGGGCCAATTATCAGGCTCTGGAATTTAACGGCCCCGGCCTGAAAAATATCAGTATGGACAACCGCTTTACCATCGCCAATATGGCTATTGAAGCCGGAGCCAAGGCAGGAATTTTTCCGGTCGACGAGCTCACCAGAACCTATGAGAAGGAGAGAGAGATAGAGGTGTCTCCCCAGCAGGCAGATCCTCTGGCCAAGTATAGTAAATCAATGAACATGGATCTTGGCGCCCTGCAACCTCAGGTGGCCTACCCCTTTCTACCTTCAAATTGTAAAGATATTTCTGAAGCGGAAAAAGATGGGTTGACCATGGATCAGGTGGTTATTGGCAGTTGTACCAATGGCCGGATCGAAGACCTGCGCACAGCTGCCCGGATATTGGAGGGAAATAAAATCCACCCCAATCTGCGTTGCATCATCCTCCCAGGGTCAAACAGGATAGTGGATCAGGCACTGCAAGAGGGTTTAATCAAAACATTTATCGATGCAGAATGTGTATTTTCCACTCCCACCTGCGGTCCCTGCCTGGGTGGTCATATGGGAGTTCTGGCTGAGGGGGAGCGCGCTCTTTCAACAACCAATAGAAACTTTGTCGGTCGCATGGGCCACCGTAAGAGTGAGGTGTATCTGGCATCACCGGCAATTGCAGCGGCAACGGCTATTGCCGGTTTCATCACCCATCCCGAAAACTTATAAACCAAGGAGAAAACAATGAAATTAACAGGAAAAACGTTCATATTTGGTGACAATGTAAACACAGATGAGATAATTCCAGCCCGCTATCTGAACACATCAGTGGCCGAGGAACTGGCCAAATATTGCATGGAGGATATTCGTCCGGGTTTTGCCGCAATGGCGGAGGTTAAAGGGAGTATCCTGGTAGCCGGCGAAAATTTCGGCTGCGGATCTTCCCGCGAGCACGCCCCTTTGGCTATCAAGGGAGCAGGCATATCCTGTATTATTGCCCGGTCATTTGCACGTATCTTTTTGCGAAATGCCATTAACATTGGACTGCCGATCGTGGAGTTAAAAGATACGTCTCAGTTTCAGGAAGGCAATCGCATCGAGGTTGACCTGGGGGCCGGCAAAATCACCAACCTGGCCACCGGTACTGAGTATACCTTTGAGCCATATCCCAACTTTATGAAAGAGATCATTGATATGGGAGGCTGGATCGAGTACGCAAAAAAGAACCAGGGCGGCGGTGCCAACGATTATCTCAAAGATATCGCCCAATTTCCCTACAAGATAGAAAATATTACATCCTAGAGGGGAAAAAGATGAGTGATTCTGAAAAAATCTATTCTATTGCTGTTTTAGCGGGAGATGGTATTGGCCCTGAGATTATGGCTGAAGCCTTAAGGGTGTTAGGTGTACTCGCAGATAAATACAACCTTGGCATCGAATTAAAAAATGGGTTTATTGGCGGGTGTGCGTATGACCGTTTTGGTTCACCATTCCCCATAGAGACCGAAGAGCTCTGCGGGCAGGTTGATGCTGTGCTTATGGGTTGTATCGGCGGAGCTAAATGGGATGATTTGCCTCCTGAGAAGAGACCCGAGATTGGCGGTCTTCTGGCCGTACGCAAGATGATGAACCTCTTTGCCAACATCAGGCCCATCGTCCTTTTTGAAGAATTAAAAGAGATGTCCCCTCTCTCGAGCAGAATACTTACCGGTAAAGTTGACCTGGTTACAGTCAGGGAACTGGCTAAAGGTATATACTTTGGTGAGCCAACCGGTCTCAGCGAAACGGAAGGATTTGACACCATGAGGTATAAGAAGGATGATGTGCGGCGCATAGCCGAACTGGCCTTTAACATGGCGGTCAATCGCCGCAAAAAGATAACTTCCGTGGATAAGGCAAATGTGTTGCGCAGCTCCATGTTATGGCGTAAAACCGTCAAAGAAGTGGCTGTCGAGTATCCGGATGTTAAATTGGAGCATATGTATGTTGACAATGCTGCCATGCAGTTGATTTTAAATCCCCTGCAATTTGATGTATTGCTGACCACCAATCTGTTTGGAGATATCCTGTCGGATGAATCCGCCTCTATCAGCGGCTCTCTGGGCATGTTGCCATCCGCCTCACTTGGAGAAACAACTCACCTCTATGAACCGGCTGGGGGTTCGGCTCCGGACATTGCCGGCAAAGGGATTGCCAACCCAATCGCCCAAATATTATCGGTAGCCTTGATGATGGATTACTCCTTTAACCGCCCCGACCTGTCAGACAAGATTTTCCAGGCTGTCGAGGCGGCCATAAAAGATGGTTATCGTACAGCAGATATTGCCACCCGGGGGGTTACCCCTGTAAGCACAGAAGCAATGGGTGAAGCTATTTGTAATTATCTATAAAATTAAGTCTTTGGTAGCAAAGGCCGGGGTACTTCCTAAGACCCTTTTTTCTCATTATCCCTGGCCTTTGCTACTTTTAATGCATTGATAATAGGTTCTTCAAAGACTGCAACAACATTATTTTGTTAGGCTTTGTTATTATGTTCCACAGTTATGACGACATTCCCCTTTTTGTGTCCTTTATCAACATACCGGTGAGCCTCAACAATTTGTTCCAAAGTATAACGTCTATCTATGACTGCTTTTAACTTCCCCGCTTCAATCAGCTCTTTGAGGAAATTTAAATCATCAGTCTCAATTTTTGCTAAACCATTAGTGGAAAGAAAAATTCCATTTTTCTCTAGCAAACCTTTACAACGTGAACGCGAAGTCTTACCTACAGCGTCGAAAATAACATCATAGGTCTCGCCGCTTTTGGTAAAATCATCTTTGGTGTAATCTATTACTTTTTCAGCTCCAAGGGATTTCACCAATTCTAAATTCGCAGTACTGCATACGCCGGTAACTTCCGCCCCATTGTACTTGGCCAGCTGTACCGTATAAGTACCTAAACTTCCAGAAGCGCCATAAATCAGTATTTTTTGTCCTTTCCGGATATTTGCTTTTTGAAAAACCTTAATTATTGTAAGTCCTGCGGCAGGAACGGCGGCGGCTTCCTCATAGGTGATATTGGCCGGTTTTATTGCCATCACCCCTTTTTTTTCAATCTTTCCTTCCCCAGGTTTTTCAGGTAGACATATATACTCAGCATAAGCGCCAAAGCCAAAACCGGCAAATGCAAAAACCTGGTCACCTTTCTTAAACAGCTTTACATCTTTACCTATTGATTCAATTTCTCCCGCTAACTCCATACCTAATATAGGTGCTCTTTTTGGCCTCATGAGACCAAATAAAAATCTGACAGCAAATGGGTCAGGCTTTCGTATTCGCGTGTCCCCTATATGTGCTGTTGTTGCGTGAATTTTTATCAGCACTTCACTATCCTTGGGAACAGGTTTTTCCACCTCTTGGAGCTGAAGAACCTCCGGTGGTCCATATTTTGTGCATACAATTGCTTTCATAACATCCTCCATATTTTTCAATTTTTTCCGTTATGTTCCACGGTGATGACGACATTTCCCTTTTTGGCTCCTGATTCCACATACCGGTGAGCCTCGGCAGCCTGTTCCAGCGGAAAACATTTATCAAG
>CBFDCH010000365.1:0-3745 GCA_965603235.1 uncultured bacterium
GGATAAGGAAGAGGAGTCGGTTAAGGAACTGATTCGTCATCTCATCCAGCTGGTAAAACCGGAAAAGGACCAACAGGTTTTTGCGGTGGTGGGTGTGCCGGCGGAATCTTTCAAGGTTAACCGCAAAGCGATCATTAAATCGGTATCCGATTTTGTCGATCAAGTCATGGTGGTTTCCGAACCTTTTGCTGTGGCCTATGGTATAGGGTTGTTGAATAATGCCATGATTGTGGATATTGGTGCCGGCACAGTTGATGTCTGTATCATGCACGGTACTATTCCCGGTGAAGACGACCAGCGCACCATTCTAAGCGCCGGAGATTTTATTGACCAGCAATTGTTCAAAATGTTGAGTGAAAAATATCCCAACTCCACCTTTAACATGAATATGATCCGTTTTTTTAAAGAGGAGAACAGTTTTGTTGGTAATTCTCAAGATCCGATTAAGGTGGAAATTCCGGTGGAAGGGAAACCCATTATTCATGATATCACCGATGAGGTCAAACGCTCCTGTGAGAGTATTTTACCGCCCATGCTGGAAACTATTACTGAGATGATTGCCAACTTTGATCCTGAGTACCAGAATAAGATAAGAAATAATATTGTACTGGCAGGTTGCGGTAGCCAGATAAAAGGACTTACCAGTACTATACAAGTCTCATTAAAGGATTATGGGGCTAGCCAGGTAAAAAAAGTGGAGGATCCCCTCTTTGCCGGAGCCAACGGGGCGCTGCAACTGGCCCAGGAGATGCCCAAACAGTATTGGGATAAACTGAGCCTGTAAATTTTCTCTTCCCCCCTGCTTGCCGGTTTTACGGTTAAAGGGTCTTGTTTAATATTCAAAAGGGTGGTCTTGCCGGAAATCGGGCCTGTAGGCAGCGGTATTGTTCAGCTCCTGGATCCAGCCATTTTCAAAACCCAATGTTGTCAGCTCCTTAACCACCTGGTCATACTCCGATTGGGTAATGGTCCGCTTTAAAGTGGGGTGGTCTCTGGTGAAAGGAGTGGGATAGTACTGAGACATTAAGGAGATGTGGATGCGGGGCGAAAACCGATGGGCCAATGTACGCAATACATTGATACTGCTTTTCACGTAACCGGGTAATATAAGGTGGCGGATAATCAATCCGTTTGTTGCCCGGCCCTCCTGATCGAGTTTTAGTTCACATCCTTTCTGAGCGACCATTTCTGATATCGCTTTTATTGCCGCCTGCGGGTAGTCGGCCGCAGCGGAGAGTTCCTGCGCCAGCAAAGGGTCAGCATATTTAAAATCTGCCAGATAAACGTCGACCAGGGGAGCAATTTCCCGCAGGGTTTCAGACCTGTCATAGCTGTTGGTATTAAAAACAATGGTAGGAAAATAATTGAGATGGTGCAGTGTATTAATGATCCGGCACATCTGGGGGACCATATGGGAAGGCGAGACAAAACCAAGGGTTGTTATGCCCTGATTTAATATTTTAATGATTTGTTGGATGATTTTTTTTGAGGAAGAGAATTTAAGGGGGATGTTGCTGGTGTTACGGCTGACTTGATGATTCTGGCAATAACAACACTGCATGTTGCAATGGTAAAAAAAAACATTACACATGCCCTTTTTTCCACCAAGTGGTGGTTCCTCTCCCCGGTGAATACAGATTGAAGCAATGGCAAAACTGTTGTCTGTGCGGCAGAAGCCCAGCTGGTTCCCTTGACGATCTGCTGCGCATAAGTGCGGGCATACACGGCATTCTTTTAAGTGATGCAGGTCCATCCTGCTACCTGTCAACAGCGAAGTGAAAGGCAGCTCAGGCCGCCATCCAGTTTTTGAAATTCTGATACATCCACTGACAGAGTGGAAAATCCGGCTCCTTCAATGGCCCTAAGGGTTATGGGAAATCCTGCGGGCACCAAAACATAATCATTTATGCGGATGGAGTTGGCCGCGTAACTCTCCTCATCTTTTATTGGTATTGGTTTATAGGTGGAGAAGTCCGTATGATTTAAAAATTCGCCAGCCATGATCATGCAGTTCCGGCCCAGGTAAGAGAGGCCGGTTTTTAAATGCAAAACCCGCTCCAGGGGGATGGCTGATGCGCTATAGCCGAATTTGATCACTATTTGATTAAATTGTTCAAATCCGCGCCGGTTGGTTCGGGCTGATATGCCGACATAAAAGTGATTTTGCACCCTTAAAACATCACCTCCTTCCAGGGTTCCGGGCGAAGAAATGTGATAGATTTCAGTGAAAAGAGGCTCCAGAACCGGTTTGATGATTGTCTCTTCTCCCTGTCTGGAAAATGCCCCCGGCCTGGTGAGTATGGCTGCCGGTGGGGCTATAACTGCCGTGTCTTCGATAAATGTGGCATCCGGGAATTGATCCCGGGCAGGCAAAACAGTGACGCTCAGGCCGCACCTTTCCAGAGTTTTGATATAAGCCTCATGCTGGTGCAGGGCTTTTTTAAAATCGGGTTTGCCCAGTGCGGCGCTGGTCAGGCCGTGTATCAGGGTGGATCCTGGTTCTCTGACGATGGCGTGGCTGAATGTGGACTCAATATCTTCCATTGCTAAAATATTTTGTAGAAAGACGAAAAATCCTTCTCTTTCTACCCTGATCCGGCGCTAATTTATCGAATGGCTGATAAATACCGTTTTATTTCTCTTCAACCGCGAATAAAGGCTGGTCCTTTTTAACCTGTTCGCCGTTCTTTACCAATATTTTCAGAATCTTGCATTTAAAAGGGGCTTGTATTTCATTAAAAAGTTTCATGGCCTCAACAATGCACACAGTGCCACCCTTTTCAACCTGGTCGCCCTCTTTTGCCAGGGGTGGGTCTCCAGCATTTGGCGCTGAATAAAAGGTTCCTGTCACCGCGGAATTAATGGTTTTCTTGTAATCCGCACCCGTGCTCTCCTCAACCACTTCATCTTCGATGCTCTCACTCTCTGCGGCTTCCGGTTCAGTATTCTCAACCTTTGCCGGTTCGATGCGGGGAGCTCTTTCACCAATAGTTCCATCGGCTCTCAGGCTAAGAGAGAGGTCGCCTTTTCTAAAGGTCAGTTCGTTTAGATCAATTAATGAGGCCTTCTCAAGAATTGTACTGATACCGTCATAATCCTGGGCTGTGAGAATAGATTTGTTATTGTCTTTTTTTATCGGTTTTGCAGGTTTTTTCTCAGGAGTAGCCTGGTTGCAGCTTACTATATTTTCACTCTCAATTTCCGCCGGAGATTTCGGGCGTTGTTCGGGAGGGAGTTTTCGCCATTTGAAGTACTCCATGGCAGGCTCCGGGAAGAGGCAATAGGAGATGATATCCTCTTCACTCTCTATCAACTTGGGATCCACATTGTCGGTGGCGTTGGGTAATATCGGTTCGAGGTCATCCGCGGGTCTGTGATCAATGGGTTTTTCGTTACCCAATATTTTTTTCATGAATTCCGGTTTGATCGGAGCGGGGGAACGTCCATAAAAACCACGCAGGTAATTCTTGACCTCGTTGGGGACCATTTTATACCGCTCGCCGGCAATCACATTGAGCACGGCCTGAGTGCCAACAATCTGACTGGTAGGAGTGACCAGGGGCGGGTAACCCAGGTCCTTGCGAACTCTGGTTACCTCAACCAGGGCTTCTGACAGCTTATCCAATGCTCCCTGTTGTTCCAGCTGCGACCTGAAATTTGAGATCATACCGCCCGGGATCTGATGCACCAGGATTTCCGCATCGATTGGCGGCCGATACTCCGTGCATTTTACCCGTTGAGGGAT
>CBFDCH010000366.1:0-3744 GCA_965603235.1 uncultured bacterium
AGGCGCTGTTCCTGTTTATTTTTTTATAAGCTTTTTCAGGTTGGTTTGAGCTCCTGACTTCAACCGCTCCAGGTATTCCTTATCCGGACGCGGATCTCCAGGGATTGCTGTCAGGGTTTTCTGGTAATATTGAATGGCCATTTTTTTGTTGCCGCTCATCATATAAGCCTCTGCCAGAGAATCATAACAATTTGCCGAAGAGGGATACATCTTGGTATTTAGCTTCAGAACCACGATTGCGGCATGATAATATTTTCCCTGCAGCAACATATATCCCAGGCTGTTTAATCCCGTCTCCTGCTTGGGATTTAATTTCAGGGATTTTTTTAAATGATCAAGTCCCATTGCTTCGTTTTTCTCTATCAGATAGAGACCGCCCAATAATTGATACAAAGAATAACTCCTGGGGAAATATTTTACGCCTGACGCCAGGAAAGTGCGGCAGTCGTTATTTTTTTTGGCACGAACCAGGCTCGTGGCCAAATTCCGGAGCGCCCGTGCGGTAATTTTACCTTTGCCATTTTTATTAGCGGGTAGATTTTTCAAATAATCGAGTGCGGCGTCGATTCCCTTTTGAACGTAGATGCGGTTTAACTGGATGGTTTGTGACCGGTAATGGGGATATGAGAAGTATCCCTTGGCTATGGCCGGATTTGTGATGCCGGTGGTCAGATATACCAGATCTTTGGAAATGGCCTGGCCATTGGTGCTGTTGGCAAAAAATACCACCCCCTTTTTTTGTTTCTGCAGCACCTCGAAATAGGCTTTAAAGGCTCCGTTGTCTCCCCAATGCCACACGGTTTGCCCCCTCTGGCTGGGATTCAGACCAATGCCCAGTCCCCAGAAAAACTTCTCCCCCTCCCCCTTATGGGCAGTGATCTGGGGTGTCAGCATCTCCTTCAGGGTATCGGTCGTTAATCCTTTCCCCTTCAGTAACGCCACCAGGAACCTGGCATAATCCCCGGCCGTGGTATAGAGGGTGGCGCCCGGTAAAGCAACCCTGGCTTTCCCCCTGCCAGTCACTCCGCCCATGGTGTTGTGAGCAGCGGAAAACTGTTTCTCATAATCCTTTAACCAGACATAACTACTGCTTTTCATTCCCAGAGGATCCAAAATATGTTTCTTGGTAAAATCGACCAGAGTCAAGCCGGAGATCTTTTCAACAATTCTGGCCAGCAGGGTAAAAGCCTCGCCGGAATAACTGAATTTCTGACCCGGTGTAAATAGAAAGGACATGGGTTGAGCCCGGAACCAGTTAGGAAATCCGCTTGAGTGGATCAAAACAATGCGGGCTGTAATCAGATTCAACCGCTTGTCCCCGGTCACGGCCCGGGGATATACTCTTATTAACTCTTTTCTGGTTATATACTGCACCAGGGGCTTGTCAAGATCCAGTTTGCCCTCCTGCACCAGTTTCATCACTCCATAGGCAAACACCGGTTTACTCAAAGAGGCGGCTTCAAAAACCGTGTGCACGGTTACAGGCTCCCCGGTGCGATTATTTTTTTTGCCAAAAGCCCTCTCCCAAATTATCCTTCCCTCGTGGATAACCGCAATGGCCATACCTGGGATCAGGGCCTGCTCCATCAAAGCGGGGATTTGTGTGGACAGATGTTTAACCATTTCCTGAGGGTCGGTCCGGTACTTTGCTGCGAGGCTATCCTGGGTGAAAAGCTGTGTTGTCAAAAACAACCCAAGCATAAGAACCGGGAAAAATATTTTTTTTGTGTAGTTTTTAAAACCAAAAAACATGGTTTGCCTCCTTAAACTGGAATCTGATACTACCCTTGATACGGATGGCACCCAGGTCTTGTTTTTTGTATCTTAAGAAATTTTCATTCTTCTTTCATGGGATCAGCATAAAGCTGCGGGATCTTTTTCAGCCTCTCAAGGAAGAAGGAACCGGTCACCCTGTTATGGCTGATATCAAGCTCCTGCAGCAGGTTTAACTTAACAAGAGGGTCAATATCCGTTATTTCATTATCACCCAGAAAAAGTTCAACCAGAGAATTGAGTTTCTCTATTGGGGTAATGTTCTTAATCCGGTTCTGATTTAAATTTAAAGTATGAAGTTTTGTAAGGTTTTTTAGTGGATTGAGGTCCGAAATTTCATTTTCAGACAGGTCCAAATCTGATAACCGATCCAAATCAGATAATGGCTGGATATCCACTATGTCATTACGCGACAGGTCCAAATAATTTAGATTTGTCAAACTTTTCAGAGGGTAGAGATTGTCAATATCATTGGCTTCTAAATCCAGATATTCCAGAGATTTTAATTCTCCAATGGTTTGGATATGCCTGACTCCGGCTGTACTTATTTCCAGGTGAGTCAAACCAGCCAGGCCCGTTAATGGATTCAACAACTGATGATTCTTAAATATCCCGATACCATTTAACCGTAACTTTTGTAACGACTGGATATGTTTTAGGAAATTAATATTTATTATCCTGGCACGGCTCAAATCCAGAGCAATCAATTGCTGCAAAGGGTGAAAAAAAGTATACTCCGAGGGATTAAAATCAATGAGACTCACATTGTGCAGATTGGCCATGTGCAGGTCTGCCCCGGCCACACATAAAACTTTCAGATCTGTTAATTCCTTGACAAAGGAATAATCCTCCAGCTGAAGACCATTCAGATTGAGACCGGAGATATTCCCTTTTTTATCCAGAGAGTAGCCGGTAATATTGGGATAATAGATGTGCTCCAAATCACGCTGTTCCAGCTTTTCCCTCGTCTCCTTCTCAATTTGTGCAATTATCCTCAGGTCAGACATGAATTCTCATCGTCTCCTTCGCCATTCTTTAATGGCTTCCGGTGGTTGGCAATAAGGTTTGATGCTGATTTTTGGTTTAATTCTCAATGGATTCATATGATCAATTATTTCTGCCGGTGGCTGCTCACGCGCCTGATCCGTGTGTTGCTGAGTTTTTTAACATCCCTTTTGCCGGTTTTCTGCTTTTCTTTCTGCAGTCGGTTTTTTGACCTGATGCGGCTGCTGATTTGTTTTGATCTCTCCTTGGTCATAACTCCTGATCCCTCTTTTATTATAACACCAAATAACAGGATTAGAAACAGAGGAAACCAAGATATATGCTTGAAAATATTTACATAATCCATTAATATCAAAATATCATTTAACACGGAGGTATTCAGTATGACTAAAAAACAAATCACAATCATGGTGGTTTTTGTATTCTTGTTTTCATCTCTGATTCTGGCTGGTGAAAAAATAGAGAAAGAGAAAAAAGCATTGGTCCAGGTGATTGAATCGGCCTACATGAATGGGATATGCAACCTGGGTGATGTGGCAGCCATAAAGGCCGGATTCCATCCGGAATTCAATTTAATGGGCATCAGCAACGGCAAGTTCTGGAAATTACCGATCGCCGATTGGGCCAAAAAGGTGGCAAAGGGTAAAGCAGACGGAAAATTTCCTGCCAAGGATAAAGTGACCTTTAAATATCCCCTGATTGACATAACCGGTCATGCAGCCATCGTTAAAGTAAAATTCCTGAAAGGCGGCAAACATATTTACACCGATTACCTGCAGCTTTACAAATTTGCCGACGGCTGGAGGATCATGAACAAAATATATTATGCCCACAAACCACCACCGCCTAAGAAGTAAGGAGGCTTATGAGGCTTGGTAAGCAGAAAATCTATTTATTTAATCGATTTAACGTGTAATTCCCACACTTCCTCTTCCTCATTGTCCTTTAGAAAATACAATTTATCCC
>CBFDCH010000367.1:0-3741 GCA_965603235.1 uncultured bacterium
GAAGGTTGGGATTGGCTTGCAGATTTAAAGAAGATTGCTCAAAACCAAGAGACGTTGGAGTCAGTCAAATTATGGATAAAAAAATTATTAACTGGTATATATGTTGACAGGACGAAATTAAAAGGAGGTTAAAATGGTCAACAAAGCAATAACCAATGGGTTTAACAATCAAATCAATGAGGAGATGTTTTCGGCCTATCTCTACCTCTCCATGGCTGCCTATTTTGATGATAGCAACCTGCCCGGCTTTGGCTACTGGTTCAAGCAGCAGGCCCGGGAGGAGATGTTTCATGGCATGAAATTTTATAATCATCTGGTGGAAAGGGGAGCCGCTGTTGAGCTTTACGCTATAAAGGAACCTAAAAAAACATGGGATTCTCCTATGCAGGCTTTCGCGGATGCCCTGCAGCATGAGGAGCATATCACCGGATGTATTAATGAATTGATGGATCTGGCCATGAATGAAAAGGATTATGCAGCCAAAAATCTATTGAACTGGTTTGTGGATGAGCAGGTGGAGGAAGAAGCCTCGGTAGGCGAGATTCTGGGAAAATTGAAACTAATCGGTGAGCAGAGCCATATGTTGCTGATGCTGGATAGTGAGCTGGCAACCCGCGCGCCCGGGAATGATCCATTTGCCCCTCCCGTTGAAGAGGAGTAACGTTTAAGAAAAATTAATGCAGAACAATTCGGTTCTGCTGGCCTTTGGCCTGACCCTGTTTGCCGGCCTGGCCACTGGTATTGGCAGCGCTTTGGCGTTCTTTGCCAGGCGCACCAACACAAAAATGCTGGCAGGATCATTGGGCTTCTCCGCCGGGGTGATGATTTATATCTCCTTTGTGGAGTTGTTTGCCGAAGCGCAGCATTCTTTGGTTGCTGCTTATGGCGAGGTTCGTGGCGGGTGGTTCACGGTCCTCGCCTTTTTTGGCGGTATCCTGGCCATTGCCCTGCTTGACCGTATGGTGCCGGCCCTTAACAATCCCCATGAGATCCATCATATTGAGGAGATGCAGGTTAACCAACCGGTTGGTGACCGCAAATTGTATCGCCTGGGTATTCTGGCGGCCTTGACCATTGCTATTCATAATTTCCCTGAAGGGCTGGCCACCTTTGCCAGCGCCCTTAAGGACCTCTCCGTTGGCATTCCTATTGCCATAGCAATTGCCATTCATAACATCCCCGAGGGGATTGCTGTATCCATTCCCATCTACTATTCGACGGGGAGTAAAAAAAAGGCTTTTTTTCTCTCCTTCCTCTCCGGTCTCTCTGAACCAGTTGGAGCGCTGATCGGCTATCTCATTTTAATGCCTTTTCTCAATGATGTAATGCTGGGTATCATTTATGCGGTGGTGGCTGGGATTATGGTATTTATCTCCCTCGATGAATTGCTGCCCACTGCCCAGGAGTACGGCGAACATCACATCGCCATCTACGGCCTGGTAGCCGGCATGGCGGCCATGGCCATCAGCCTTTTGCTCCTCTAAGATATTTTTTCAGGAGTGGCGCCCATTATTCCCGGAATTTAATATTAAAATTGAAAATATATAAAAGCTTTATGCAATAACTCGTTTTCTTTCAGCAAGTAGAAAGCCATTAAAATACAATATAGCACCAGTGCTTGCAGGCCCCAATGGATCCGGGCAAAAACCATGCTTCCCTTCTTCAGATTGGGTTCCACAAAAAAATGGACCACAAACGACAATCCCAGCAACCCAATCGCACTGAGTGGCTGCAGGCCGTTACCTGAAAACGAAAAATTGAGGATACTGCTTAAATAACCAAAGGCAAAGGATACGTCCGGAGACCGGAAAAAAATCCAGGCCAAACATGTTAAATTAAAAAACAGGAAGATCTTTACCATATCCGGCATACGCTCATAAAACTTCCATCTACTCAGTATAGTTGCGTAAAGTATCACAAACAGGGCATGCAACCCTCCCCAAATAATAAATGTCCAGCTTGCGCCATGCCATAATCCTCCCAAAAGCATAACAATGATAATGTTGCGAATATATTTTTGTTGACCGACTCTACTGCCGCCCAGCGGGATGTATAAATAATCTTTCAGCCAGGTTGATAAGGTGATGTGCCACTTTCTCCAAAATTCCCCGGGATTCCGTGCACTGTAAGGTGATTTGAAATTAATGGGTAGTTCAAGTCCAAATATTTTACCCAATCCAACAGCAATGTCGGAATATGCCGAAAAATCAAAAAATATCTGAAAAGCATATCCATAGGCTGCAATGACTAATTCAATAGAATTAAAATTTGTCAGGGAGCCATTGAACACCGGGTCAACAAGAATATAGCCAATAACATCGGCAATCAGTAATTTTTTTAAAATTCCATATAGTATATAAAAAATCCCGGCATGGTTACTCTTATAAAACAGATTGGTTCTTAATTGAGGAATAAAATTCTTTGCCCTTACAATGGGACCAGCCACCAGTTGTGGAAAGGCAGCAACGAACACCAGGAATTTTAACAGCGATTTTGTTGGCTTGATCTTACCAAAGTAAATATCAAGGGTATAACTCAAGGTTTGAAAAGTATAAAAGGAGATACCTACTGGTAAAATAATATTTAAAGAATTTATATGGAGGTGAATACCGAAGCTTTCCATAAGCAGGATGAAATTTTCCTGGAAAATGTTGGCATATTTGAAAAACGCCAATATACCCAGGTGATCGGTCAAACTTTTCATAAGGTATCTTTTTCTTTTTTTTGAGTGATTGGTTTTGTGGATGAGATTTCCGATATAAAAATCTGTAAGGGAAGATACCAGGATCAGGGAACAAAAACGAAAATCCCACCATCCGTAAAAAACATAACTGGCGACTAGGAGCACGATCAACTGAGATTTTAAGGACTTGTGGACCAGGGAAAAGGAAATAAACGTGGCGAATAAAAAGAGTAGAAAAATGTTTTCGGTAAAGGACATGGGTTAATGCCTGGATATTTTAGGGGAAGGATTTTTTTTGTTCATCTCTGTCTGGTATTGGGAGTGATAAATTGAACTTTCTTGGCCGTTCTTTAACAGATAAATAACCTGTTCGGTAAATTTTACCGAACCTGCAACAGATAGATGGGAGCCATCATGCCAGTTTTCTGCCTGAAAAAGAGTATTTATATTCGGTAGCAGGACATCGCCAAATTGACGATAGTATTTATAAACATTTTCATTCGGCAGGTATTGTTCATAAAAGCGGGGCAGGTACACAAACTTTAAACTGATCTTATGTTTGCGGGCCAGGGCATGGATCCTTTTCAAATAAAAGTCATAAAGTGTACCCTGGTGGTTTCGATGCTTTTTGGTGATTTTCAATTCCTCTCCCAGGGATAAGGAAGGTTGGTTTCTAAAATAATTGCTGTCTCTTTGCGAGGCTTTGAACGTGAGAAAACCTCTGTTTAAATCCAATTTTTTCCTTACCTCGTCCGTTAATATCTTTTTACCAGTCATTTTATTGATAAGCATTTTGAAAATAGTAGTAACATTTCTGAAAATTAAAGAACCTGAATACCCCAATACTTTATTTATACCAATTTTTTGCCTGTGAAAAATTGGATTTTTCAAATTTTCAGGCGGATTTTTCTGATCCATATAATAAAATAATTCTCCAAGGATATCATCAGCCGTTATAATCAGTGGCTTGGTATGGTGGTCTACGTTCATCACCGCGTTCCTGAATTCCAGGAGTAATGTTCTTACCTGATGGCGTCTGACCAATTCTTTAATGATAA
>CBFDCH010000368.1:0-3734 GCA_965603235.1 uncultured bacterium
GAAGGTTTTCGGTAGCTTCGGTATCTATTATGACGTGATGAAGCTGGCCATGGCTCAAGGTTCCTATGGCGGATTTAAATGGTAATCCACCTATTTTGACATCGTCAATCCCGATTGGCGAAGTTTTGGTCAGATCGATGATCCCCGCGCAGTTGATTCATATTACGGCGGCAAGAAGTTCATCACCAGGAACTGGCGTCCTGTGTCCTTTGATACTACCCAGCCTGATATGAAACCGTACAGCAAATATGAAGTCACCGTTGGTATGCAGAAAAGACTTTCAGAAGATTGGTCACTGACCGGCCGTTTTCTCTACAACACCATTGTTAATGCCATCGAGGATATCGGTATTGTAGTCGATGGTAGTGAACAATATTTCAACGGCAATCCCGGTTCCGATTGGATTGAGGCGAAATTTCAAAGTTCGATTGCCGATGGTAATCTGCCCACAGGTGTTAAATCCACCAAGGCTGTCCGTGATTACTACTCAGTCCAGGTTTCTGTGGATAAAAAGTTTTCCAACAACTGGCTGTTTGGTGTGTCCGGGCAATGGAGCCGCTTGTGGGGCAATTTCTCCGGTTTGGCCAGTTCTGACGAACATGGCCGTAAGAGCCCCGGTGTTGAAAGATATTTTGACGGTTGGTTCATGACCTACAACGAAAAGGTCGAAGACTATAATGGCTTGCTGATGACAGACAGACCCATTCAGGTCAAAGCCTATGGCGCCTACTCCTTTGATTTCGGCCTGACATTAGGTTTTAACGCCTATGCCATGACCGGAACCCCGGTACAAACTGAAGTCTACATCAATGGTATGCAGGGATGGTATCCCTACGGCAGAGTGAGCCTCGACCGTACACCTATGTTGTGGCAGGTAGATGGTTATGCTGAATACAACCTGAAACTCAGCGACAGATTCACCCTACAGCTCAATGCCAATGTTACCAACCTCTCTGACAACCAAATCGCCCAGCGTATCCACCAGCTCTATAACCAGTCTGGTATTTACGTGCCGGAAGAATATTTCCGGGATGGTTTTGACGCATTGGGTGAAGTTAATGCCAAAGGTGCAACACTGGATCCCCGTTACAAAATGGAACGGAATTACCAGAGTTCTCTCGCTTTGAGACTCGGAGTCAAGCTAATATTCTGATATACCAATACCAATTGTAAATAAAAAAAGCCCTCCCCTTCGGGGGAGGGTTTTTTTTTGTTCTAATTTCGCCAAGCGAGGCCACGGGCAAAATTAGGGAAGGCGCACTGCGCCTACTTTACTTAACAGTTTGAATTTAAAAAAATCCGGAGCTCTTTTTAATAAGGTAATCAAGTTGATCAAGAAAATCAGGATTCAGACAAAACAGAGAAAGAACTTTCCCTTAATCCTGTTTTAAACTTTTAATAATATCTTTGACCACCGGCGCCTGTGGTGAATCGGGATCTATTTTTAAGAAGGTGTTCAAGCTCTCAATAGCTTTTTTAAAGTCTCCCTGATTCATGTAGGCATAGCCGATTTTCAAGTAAGGTTCACTCCACTTGGGCTTAATTTTGGCTGCCATCTGATAATATGTTATGGCTTCTTTCACCTTGTTACCGGCAAAATAAATTTCAGCCACATTGTAGGCCAGGATCTCATCAGCAGGGTTCATCTCTATTGATTGTTTAAAATAATCTGATGCGGTTTTGCGATCATCTTTTAAGAGGTAAACCTCACCAATAGCGGCCAGGGATTTGGCTTTTAATTCCTTCCCCTTGGTTTCATCCTTGGTTTTTTCAAGGACTTTTTTATATTCAGCAATGGCTGTATCATATTCCCTTTTCTCCTTGTAGCAATTGGCAATATTGAAGTGGAGTTGAAAGAATTCAGGATTTTTGCTTAAAAATTGCTGGTAGGAAGATAGGGCTTCATCATATTTTCTATCTTTATATAGTTGATTGCCTTGTCCAACCAATCCGGCTTCTTTGGATAACTTTTCCTGGGCAATCACTTTCCCGGATCTCTGCAATTTTATTTTGTGGACAGGATTTACATTCACCTGGCTCACGGTCATGGCATCGGCATAGGGAACCATATCCTTAACGTTAATCTCAACTTTCCATCTGCCGAATCCCAGTTTGAAGAAGATCCATTCACCTTTGGCATTGGTTGTGGTTTCATGTTTAATCAGCTTGGTTTTGCTGCCCAGGTATTCAAAGGTAACTTTCACCCCGGCCATGGGTTTGCCGTCAGGGTCCATTACGATACCTTTCTGCCTGGCAGTTCCCCGCCCGGAACCGGCTCCCCGGCCCTGGGAAATAAGGCTGGTTGCGCCTGCCAGCATTATGATTGTCAATATTAAAATTACCACTTTAATTTGCTTCATCTTTTACTCCTACAAAGTATATAAAGTATAATATTTTTTGCCTAATTTCAAGGGTTAATTCCGAAAAAAACATTAAATTTTAAATTTTCCCTTTTTTGTTACCTTCATATTATCCTTGGGGCTGGCCAGGGTAATAATAAATTCAAAACTCCCCTCACCCAGCTGCAGGGCGATATTTTTGCGCATGAGAGATCCTTGTTTCTGCATTTGCTCCTGGGTGATGGTAATCTTGATACCCTTAACCACATCCGGATACTTCTTCCCCTTTTTATCCTTGATTTCAACCTTCACAGCCAAATTGGCCTGGAATATACCCTCTTTCTCTTCGAATAGAATGTTTTTAACGGGGATAAGCAGGGTTAGAATAAGCTGTTTGCTGTCGCTTTTTGATTTGTTAAATCTGACATCAAAATCGAACTGCTTGGGGGCATCCTGCCTGACAATTGGCTTCAATTGCTGGATGGCAGTTTGAATGGTGACCAGATGCCGTGAACTGATGGGAGAGAGTTCGTAACTACCACTGCGGTAGCGATCAATAAAAACAATGGGATAGCCGTAAACTCCGTAAAGCCAAACCTCAGTGGGTAGGTCGCCCTGATGATAACCTGTGGGAAAGATTCTTTTGGTCTCAGGGGGTCCTAACAACACCAATACACGACCTCTGTCACTGAGCCAGCCCTTTTGCTTACCAAACAGGTGGTTGGCCTGCGCAACTCTACGAAAATATTCTTCCTTAAATTCATTCACTTCAGTCAGCGGATCCGGATCCCTTTTTTTCCAGAAATTGGAGATAAATTTGTCTCTGTCTTCTGATGAGTTGAGGTTCAAAAATTGTGTCCTCTCCTCTCTGGAGATGATCAAACTGACGCCGTTTATAAAATCCTGATGCATCAGCGGCAATTTTTTAATGAGATAACGGGAATTGCTGCAGGCATAAAAACCGGCAGATATTAAACCAGTTACCAGTAAAAGGGGGACTATCCTGCTGATGGTGGTTATTGCTTTTTTTTTCATGGTAATCCTTTTGTTCCTGGTATATTTTACCCGAACTAATTTCTTTTTGCAATAATACCAAAGCAGCTGGACAATGGCTGGCTGGCATTGCTACTGGGTTTTAATTTTTGACTTCAGCTCTTTTATCATTTTTTTCAGTCTCTCCTGATCCGGCGCCTGCTTGAGAGACAATTCCCAGGCCTTAATTGCTTCTTTCTGGTTGCCGCTCTTATAAAAACTCTGTCCCAGAGCATTGAGGACGTTAAAATTGGATCCGAAGTAGGTGAGGTATTTGCTGAAAAATGAAATGGCTTCAGTATGGTGACCCAGGGCTTGATGTGAATATCCCAGAATACCGTAAAATCTGTGTTTGATTTCTTT
>CBFDCH010000369.1:0-3733 GCA_965603235.1 uncultured bacterium
GTTACCGCGGTCTGGGAATCTTTTACATCAACCAGTGGAAGTACACCGGCAACTGTGATTTCCTGTTGAATAGTACCAATTTCCAATGAGATGTCCATGGTTAAGGTGGTGCCGACCGAAACCTTGATGTTACTCTTTTTTGAAGTTTTAAAACCCTCCAACTGTGCTTTAATTTCGTAAAGACCAGGTGGTAGTGCCATAAAGCGGAACCTGCCATTTTCATTGGTAACACTGGTCCTGGCTCCACCAATAAGCTTTGGAGAATTTACAATTACCGCCACTCCGGGAAGAGGGGCGCCATCGTTCAATACTTTACCTTCAATAGCTCCATTCTCTTTGGATTGAGAATGGATTGGCAAATGCATCAAACCAAACATAAACATGATAATTAATGAAATTTTTAATATTCTCATCATTTATCCTCCTTAATTTTTTTGGATTTGCTTAACATTGATCTCTTCCTTATAATCACAATACGTATTTCCCCGGGCAATGGTTACAATTTTTTGTAACATTTTCACAATTGATAAGGCATATTTACTGCCAAAGTCAAAAAAAAGCAAAATCCCCATTTGATGAGGGTTTTAATTTTTCCAAGAATTTAAATATTCAAAAAAATGAATTAATATACAATAAATTGAATATTTTGTGGGGCTGGCCAGGGGCAAAGAATCGGGTTACTTTGCAGCCAGGTTGTTCATGATTTCCTTGGCCCTGTCCAGGTAAAGCGTGGCTTTCGGCTTGTCGCTATTTGCAAATATATCAGCCAGAATGTAGTAACCGAAAGCCGTGTATTTGTCTATAGGTTTTATATTCACTCCCTGCAGGCAAAGGTTGGTTGCTTCCTTTATATTGGTGCCCAGATCAAAGTGTATCTTGGCGATCATAAAGTAGGGGATGTTAAATCGGGGATTGATTTGAATGCATTTTTGGTAGTATTCAATTGCCGGGGACCAATCAGAGCGTTTGCGGTAAATCTCGGCTAAATTATAGGCTGCTTTCATATTTCTGGGTGAAAATGTTAATTCCTTTTCATAAGAGCTGATCGCTTCATCCACCTTGCCGGAGACCTCTGCCAGAAATCCCAGGTTAAAATTCAGGTTTTTTAATGAAGGGCTGGTTTTTTGTGCCCGATGAAAAAATTCACGGGCCTTTTGCATGTTTTTTTGCTGGAGAAAAATTTCACCGATTTTATTCAGTGCCCGGCCGTTAGAGGCATCTGACTCGATCGCCTTGACCAGGGTTTGGTATGACTTTTCATAATTTTTTTGAATAAAATATGTTTCACCCAACTGGGTCAGCAAATTGGTATCTCCGGGAAAGATCTTTAAAAAATCAAGACATTCTTTTTGTGCCTCTTCCAGCCTGCCCAGGTTGATCAATGTGTTAATAATATTAATCATGGCAAAATTGTAATCCGGCTTTTTGTCCAAGGTTGTTCTAAAGGCTTTTAATGCCTCCGGGAAATTTCTCTGCACAAAATAATTGTTTCCAAGAAACATATAAGCATCAATTATTTCAGGATCCTGGGCCAGAATGGATTTTAGCAGTTTAATGGCCTCCGGGATATTTTGCTCATCGGAAAACTTTTTGCTGAGAGCAAGGTTGTTATAAATATCAATTTTATTTTTGGGATCAGGGAGCTGATCTTCCGTGGAGGTTTTTATTGTTGTACTTAAGTATCCCAGAGTGGCCAGTTTTTTTCTTGTTTTTTCATCCAATGACTGAGCAGCCGGGGAAAGGGCATTGCGAGAGTTTTCACTAACAAATTTGATTAATTGTGATCGCAGATCCTTCTTTTCAACAGCCTGTTTTAGGATTAAATTGTTTTGCTCAAGGGTATCCTGGTTAATATTGTAAAGTTCTTCCCCGGGAGCCTGAATATACTTCCACTCGCCCCTGTATAAACCTTTGAGTTCAGACCAGCCAAAATGCTGGCGGGGATAATAAGTTTCAGTATACGCCATGTTTTCCTTTTCACCTTTTTGGCCGAACATCAGCGGGAGAAGTGATTTACCTTGAATAGTCGGCGGGATTGGTATTTTAAGGGCCTCCAGGATGGTGGGAACAATGTCAGTATGCTCAACATACTGATCAATGGCTGCTACGGGAAACACAAAGGGAGCCTTAATTATCAAAGGTACCCAGACACATGAATGGTAGATAAAAAATCCATGAGTACTCTCTTGATGTTCACCGAGGCTCTCGCCATGATCACCCACAATAATTAACAGGGTGTTATCGGAAATTTTATTGGTTTTTAAATATTCAAAGAATAGGCCCAATTCATGGTCCATATAAGCCACTTCCCCCCGGTATGGATGACCTTCATATACTCCCTGGTTGAATGGTGAGGGCGGATCATAAGGTGTGTGAGGATCATAGAGGTGAATCCAGCAAAAAAACTTCTCCTTATTGTGTTCGCTTATCCATTCCCTGGCATCGTGTAACACCGGGCCTGCCCTTTTTTGCACCTCTCCCAGAGAAATCTTATTGGTCTTGGTGGTGTCCAGGGCATCTGAATAGAGGTCAAAACCCTGATTCAAACCCCATTTTGAGTGCAATACAAAAGCTGCGATAAAGGCGGATGTTTTAAATTCCTGCTCTTTGAGGATCTCGCTGATTAAAGTGAGTTGAATGGGAACAACAAATCCGCCGTTATCCCTCACCCGGTGGTAGAAGGGATATGTACCTGACAGGATAGAGGTGTGGGCCGGCAGGGTCAATGGCACCTGGGAGATACATTTGTTAAAGATAACGCCTTCTCTGGCAATGGCATCAAGGTTGGGGGTTTGGACATAGCGTTCAGAATAACAGCTAAGATGATCTGTTCGCATGGTATCGAGTGTGATTAGTATAACGTTCAGTCCTTTAAGTTTACTCTTTTTGAGTGCAGTTGTGATGGGCTTTTTAAAGGTTATATAAATACCGGCTATTAATACAATAATGATAAGGGCAATAACCAGGGGCTTTTTAAGAGTTGAATTCTTTTGTTTCTTCATAAAAAAAATATAGCCGAGAAAATCAAAATTGTCAATCGGGTCATCAGATTAAGAAATTGTAAATTTGACAGATTGATAAAGAGTGGCTATATAATAGATATGGAGTTTTAAAATGATATTGAATAGACTGATTTTTTTAATATTTGTGCTGTTAATGGCCATGGGTTGTGCCCAGGTGCCTGTTGGTACCGATCCCTTCCATGACCGTTATTATGATAAAGAAAAATTGTTGATGACCGAAGAAGAACTGGAGATTTACACACATTTACCCGACAGGGAGGCCAAAGAGGAATTTATTAAAGAATTCTGGCTGAGAAGGGATCCCACCACTGGTACGGAGAAGAATGAGCTGAAAGAAGAATTTGACAGGCGGGTGGAGTATGCCAACAGATGGTTTGACGAAAAGGGGGACGGCAGGAGCGGTTGGGATACGGATCGGGGCCGCGTTTTTCTTGTTTTTGGTGCACCCGATCGTCGAGATCGAGGGCAGATTCAACTGCGAACCCGCCCCGGGACTGTCAATATGGAGGTATGGTCCTATGACCGTCACCAGCTGATGATCCGTTTTATTGATGAAATGGGTTATAGAGTGTTCCGTCTGACCGCTGATTCCCAATATTCCCTGCTGCAAGCCCAGAGAGCGGAGAAACTGCGCTGGGGAGCCAGAGAATCCGCAGATGCAGGATTCAGCTTTGCGGCAAGCTATAAAGATGGTGGTATCAACATCATCA
>CBFDCH010000370.1:0-3732 GCA_965603235.1 uncultured bacterium
TTATGCAGGACCTGCCATCCTTCCTTATGAGGTGATGAAAAAAGCCCAGGATGAATTACTCGATTTTAACGGAATCGGCCTCTCTGTTATGGAAATCAGCCACCGTTCGAAAGATTTTGATAGTGTGATCAAGGGAGCTGAAGAGAAAATTCGCACCTTGTTTAAAGTTCCTGATAATTATCATGTGCTCTTTTTGCAGGGCGGAGCCAGTCTGCAATTTGGCATGATCCCGATGAATTTATTAAAGGGGGGATTTGCCGATTATGTGAACACCGGGGCCTGGGCCAAGAAGGCCATCAAAGAGGCCAAGTTGTTTGGGACGGCAAATATTGCCGCCAGTTCCGAGGACAATAATTTTAATTATATTCCTGAGGAATTACAGCTCGATCCAAATGCTGCTTACGTTCATGTCACCTCCAATGAAACCATTGGCGGAATACAATGGAAATCGTTCCCGCAGACCGGCAATGTTCCGCTGGTCGCTGACATGTCATCGGATATTTTCTGCCGTGAGCTGGATGTGAGTCAGTTTGGTTTAATCTATGCTGGCGCTCAGAAAAACATGGGCCCGGCCGGCGTGACTCTGGTGATTATCAGAAAGGACCTGGTTGACAAATGCGCTGATAATCTAACCTCCATGTTGAGTTATAAAACTTATGCGGAGAAGGAATCACTCTACAATACACCGCCCAGTTTTGCCATTTATATCGTAAAATTGGTCATGGAATGGATTGAAGCCCAGGGTGGTATTGCAGCCGTGCAGCGGGTAAACGAAGATAAAGCCAACATTCTTTACGATATGATCGATAATAACTCAATGTACAATGGAACTGCAGCGGTTAAGGACCGTTCCACCATGAATGTCACCTTCCGCCTCCTTTCAGAAGAGTTGGAAGCAAAGTTTATTGCTGAAGCAACAGCCGCCGGGTTGATGGGTATAAAAGGCCATCGCAGTGTCGGGGGTTGCCGGGCGTCCATTTACAATGCCATGCCTAAAGAAGGTGTTGAAAAACTGGTGGAATTCATGGATCAATTTGCCGTGAAAAACAGCTAAACACCAATCCGTTTTAAGCGCCAAAAATTCGAAAATTGTGTAAGCAATATGTCAGGAATTCTTGACAGGTAGCGAAAAGTTTGATAATGTATGGATGCTTTGTTATTGAGGAGAAATACCGAGTGGCTTGGTGGTGGAGTGTTAATCCACCGGTCTAGGGGATCAAATAAATGATCAAGGTTTTACTTGCTGATAAATTGAGTCCCCAGGCTGTGGAATTACAAAAAAAAATTCCCGAATTTGATATGGTTGAAAATATCGGCCTGCCCGCTGATCTCCACACCAAGAAAATCCAGGAACGTGCGGGTGTGTATAAGGAAATTAGGTAGAGCAAATGATCACATTAATTGGAAATGCATTAAATTCAACCAACAAAAAGGTATTGGATAAGATGCACAAAATGGATTTTGGTTTTGTTGAAAGGGAAGTATGGTCGCAGATTCAGCATGGCGCCCAGTATATCGAGTTGAGTGCCGCGCCATTGCTGGACAATGAAATCCCTTTTTTAAAGAAGGCAATTCCTATCATTGAAAAGTGCGGCGGAAAAGCACTGGTCCGGAGTGACAAGATAGAGAGTCTGGTTGAAGCAGTGAAGGTATCACGGAGCGAGATTCTAATCGGTGATATTGAATATGATATCAAAAAGATAAATCACGTGATTGATTATCTAAAGGAAAAGGATGTTAAAATTATTGCCCTGGTCCGGGAAAACGGAAAAAAAGCAGATTTTTCACCCGAGCGGTCACTATTAATTGCCCAGATGTATATAGATTACCTGCTGGATATGGGAGTCAAACGGAGTGATATCCTGCTGGATCCGATTGTCCGCCCCCTGGAGGACAATTTTCTGAATGGACGGATTTTCCTTAATACACTTGAACTTTTCAAACTCGATTTTCCCCAGGTTAAAACCATTGCCAATCTGTCGGCTCTATCTGAAGGTTTACCCAGGAAAAATTTATTGTCAGCCCATTTTGTCTCTCTGGCCCTGGAAAAAGGATTGGATTACATGGTTTTAAATGTTCTTGACAAAGCAATACTGGAATCCATCATCACCACCATGACCATCATTGGTAAAGATCGCAATATGTTCTCATATCTCACCTTCTGCCGTAATAGTAAAGAAAAAAAGAAAGAGGGGATCTGAAATGGAAGACCAGAGGATAAAGGAAATTTTAATTGAAAAAAACTTGGATTTCCGTCAGATGTATCTCAAGCACCAAGAGTATGAACAACAACTTCGAGAAATGGGTGTGACGAACAGCAAAACCGAGACACATTTACAGGAAACCCGAGATATAAAAAAACAAAAACTTAAACTAAAGGATGCCATGCAGAAGTTCATCATCGAGTACAGGAATATGGTTCGGTAAATGGCAAAAGAAGGGATTATTTTTGTTGTTATCCCTTTTTTTCTGGGAGTGATTCTGCTCCTGTTGAAAATTCCCTATGTCTCCTATTTGGGAGCCATTTTTATGTATATTCTGGTGGCCTATTGCGCTTTTTTTTTTAGGGACCCCAGCCGGACAATTACAGTTCAGGACCATGAGATAGTTTCTCCAGTAGACGGCAGGGTGCTGGAGGTGACTCAAAAAGGGGGCCTGACCAAAATTTCCATATTTCTATCCCTTTTTGATGTTCATGTGAATCGTCTGCCCCACAAAGGTCTCATTAAAAAGCTGGACTATTCCAAAGGTAAGTTTTTCCCCGCATTCCGGGAGAAAGCGTCCGAACTGAATGAACGGATGACCATACAGGTAGAGGCGGATAATTTTTCCTATGAACTACGTTTGATTACAGGAATCGCTGCCCGACGGATCCGCATGTGGATTAAAGAGGGGGAATTGTTAAAATCGGGCGACAAGATCGGTATAATGATGTTTGGTTCCAGGGCGGAAATTTTTCTTCCTCGCGAGATTCAGGTGGAGATAAAACAGGGAGATAAGGTTTATGGAGGATTGACATTAATAGGAAAAATACCCGGGAAACAGTAAAAAAGAAAAGATTTCGCCGGGTAAGTATCAGCAAACTGACCAAGTTCTCTTTTCTGCCTTCCATTTTCACTATATTCAGCCTCTTCCTGGGTTTTTTGGCCTTACTGCAAATTTTTAGACATCAATATCAGGATGCTGTCGCCTTAATCCTGGGGAGTATTGTTCTTGATGGATTTGATGGCACCATTGCCAGGATAACCAAAACCGAGTCTGTTTTTGGCATGCATCTCGACTCCCTGGTTGATGGGATCTCGTTTGGCCTGGTGCCTTCTGTGTTAATCTATATGTGGGGTTTCCAGGGTGAATTCAGCCAAATGGGCAAAGTGATTGCCTTTGTTTTTTTAAGCGCGGGAATTATTCGTTTGGCCCGGTTTAACATTCTAAAAGAGGCGGGTGCCTATTCCGCCAATATTTTTATCGGCCTCCCCATTCCCATGGGCGCTATCTCAATCGTTTCCGTTGTGCTGATTTTCGAGAGACCGTTGACCCACTATATGGGAATCATCCCATTTTCATTTTTTGTGATCCTGGTGGCATACCTGATGATCTCCAATATCAAATACCGCACACTGAAAAAGATCAAATCAAAGTACAATCTGCTGATCCTTTTTCTGCTGGCTTTCCTGCTTGCTTTTGCCATTATGTACCCGTATATAGTCATACCCTTGATCGCAATAACATATC
>CBFDCH010000371.1:0-3716 GCA_965603235.1 uncultured bacterium
AAGGCGACCTGGTTTCCAAGGATTATATTATTGCTGTCATTGATGATGCTCTTAAAACTGAGATTGCCGCAGCGGAAGCGGAGTTGGCCAGGTGGCAAGGGATCCTGAAAGCCAGACAGAATTGGGCCGAGAAGAGCGAGCGGGCGGAACGGCAGGCTCAACAAAGAATTACAGAGGAACAGCAAAAGGTTGATGATCTGAAGCAAAGAGCTGTAAACTATCTAGTCGCAACTCCGGTTGCCGGAAAAATCAAGCAATTATTAATTCAGGTTGATGCTGAAGTTGCAGCTGAAGCCGTGGTGGCCAATATCGAGAATGATAAAAAAATGATGGCCACTATAGCTGTTGAGGGCGGTGATTCGAATCTCTTCTCATCGGGTCAGAAAATTTCTGTCCAGGTGACAGGAGTTGATGGGGAGTTTTCAGCAGAAGTCACTGAAATCTCCGGTTCAAATGTGGTATTAACCCTGGCAGATCCCATGAATCGGGTACAGGATGGCGCCTCATTTACCTTCCGGCTGGTAAAGCAAGAATATACCGATGCCGTGGTAATTGATCAGGACAAAATTTTAAAAGATGAAAAGGGTCAATTTGTTTATACGATAGTATATAAATATACCCGTAAAAAATATATCAAAACCGGACCAGTTGAACAGGGCAAGGTGCTGGTTGTCGATGGTGTGAAGCTGGGTGAGGAGATCATTGTTACAGAGTTTGATTGCCTGACAAACGGTAAAAAGATAAAGGTCATGGTAAAAGATCCGCTTACCGGCAAAATGAAAGTTAGGAAAGCCAAAAAGCCCGCGCCAACGGAATTGGATGAGGTGAAGGCCAAACAGAAAATAGAAGCAGCTAAGCAGGCTGCAGAAAATAAAAAACTTAAAGATGCTGCCAGGGCTGAAAAGATGAAGAAGGCTCAGGAAGAGAAGGAACGGCGGGCTCAAGAGCGCACGGAAAAGAAGAAAAAAGCCTTGGAAGAGAAAGCAAAAAGAGATGCAGAAAAAGCTGTTAAGAGAGAGCAGGCCCTGGAAGCCAAAAAGCAGCGGGATGCTGAACAGGCCGAAAGAAAACGGCTGGAACAGGAACAGAAAGCCAAAAAGTGTCCCAAACGGGTAAAGGTTGTGGTTGAAAAGGTTAAAGGAAGTGATTTCAAGCATTATAAGTCGTTTACAGCAGACTTTGTAACTGACAAAGCGGCTGTGAAAACGATGGTGTCCGGCAAGGTAACCGAAATAAAGGTTGCAGCCGGTGACCTGGTTTCCCAGGATCTGGTACTGGTTGTGATTGACAATGCTTTGCAAGATCAGATCAAACTGGCTGAGCAGGAGTTGGTAAAATGGCAGCGCACGCTGGCGACCCGGACAAAATGGAAAGTTAGAGATCCCCGGGCCGAAAAACAGGCTGAGACCAAAATCGATGAAGCTGAAGCTGCCCTAGAAGAGTTAAAAACAAAAGCGGCCGATTATTCGATTAAAGCCCCGCTGGCCGGTAATGTTGCCTCCCTGCAGGTTACCCAGGATCAAGAAATAAACAGTGGCGATACAGTTGCTGAAATTGTCAATCAAGGTAAAAAAGTAGCTGTACTGGCCATTAGCGAAGAGGATAAAACGCTCTTCTCCGTAGGTCAGCAAATCCCTTTCAAGAAAAATGGACAAGATTTGCATGCCACGGTGATAGAGATAGAGGGCAACCAGGTGAAGCTGGTCGTTGAAGATGCAGACAAAGCACTCCCTGATGCCTTTAACCTGACATTCCGCCTGATTATCAAAGAGTACGCAGATGTTGTACTTTTGGCTGAGAATCAGGTTTTAACTGATGCGAGTGGTAAATATGTTTATACAGCAGCCGGCAATTTGGCAAAAAAACAAACCATTACAACTGGTGTGGTTCAGGATGGCCAGGTGTTGATAACCGAAGGCCTCTCAATCGGTGATGATTTGATTGTGCAGGAAATTCTTAATGCCAAGGCTGGCACATTGAGAGAGACATTTAAGTGTCTCACCGACAAAATTAGAATTTTAGAAATGAGTAAAGATCCTGTCAGCGGTGCTTATAAAAAGGTAAAACGGAAAGTAACTCCTGAAGGGATAAAAGCGGTGCTGCCGGACAAACTCCATTCTATCAAGGTCTTCTTTGGCATCAATAATTTCCAGAGCAAGAGCAGTGATGCCACCTCCACTACGCAGATCTGGAATGAAGAGAGCACCCTGAATCACAAGTATGAAGTTAACTCCGCTATCTCTTTTGGCGCCGAGTTTGCCAGGAAGTTTTATTTCGGCAATTCCTATGTGGTAGCAGGCCTTAATTTTGATACCTTCTCAAAGCCATTTACTGCCACTTTTGATGCTTCCATTCCTCACCCCTTTTACCCCAATCAACCCCGGCAAAAATCTTTTACCAACGATGAGTTCAAACTGAATCAAAGTAATGTTTACTTATCGGTCCTCTATCCTGTTTTTGAAAAGGGCGTCTATTCCGGCCGACTGGGACTTATGCTGGGCCTATCTTTTGGCAAAATGCAAGCCATGGAATCATTTAATTTTAGTGACACCCCTCCCTTTGAGGCTGAAAATCTCACCATCACTCAAATCAATACGGTTGACTTGTCCTACTCTGGCCTACTGGCCGGCATCAAACTGGAAAATGTCTTTCGTATTTCAGATAAGTTCGAAGCTGTGGTTAGCCTGGGTTATGTATTTAGCAACTCCTTTGATCTTGATCTGAATGATTCGACGACCCTAACGCTAAAAACCAACCGGATTCAAATGGGAATTGGATTCCAGATGGCAATTTTCTAGTTTTTTGTATATAATTTTTCTGGAGGTTTTGCATGAAAACTAAAGTTATTATCGTCTCCATTATTTTTTTACTTGGTTCAATCAGCTTGCTGGCAGAGAAACAACTCTACAACAAGGGAGAATCGGCCATACACCTGATAAATGGTAAATTGGTGGTTCTACCTATTGTTGATATCAGTACCAGAACCATGGATCTGGAATTTAAAAATCAAACCAAAATCAACAAGGATAAGATCTGGATGTTAAATTTTATTAACAGAGGGTGGAATTATCCCACAGAACGCAGCCGGCTTGCCAAAGAAAAAGACACCATATTTCTTAAGAACGGTGATGTTGTTTATGGTAATGTTGTTGATTTTAGCTCCAGACGCCGGGTTTTTGAGTTTAACAAGCACAAACCTATCCATATCTCCAAAGTGAAACGAATATATTTTTGTTGTGTTGTTTTACCTGATAGTTATAAGAAAAGAGTTAAAGCCGCTCCCATGAAGAGAAAGTTCGACCGTGTGAGAAAGAGAAAAAAAATAATTGAATAAGATTTTTCTAACTTTTCTTTGAGTTAAATCAGGCAATCATGGACTATGATTGACTGATAGAGACCTTTGTGTTATATAAGGAGCTCATGAAATTGGCAGTATTGGATCATACTCGGTGTCAGTGTGGTGGAAACCTCGAGATCTCTGAAACCGAAAAAATCCATAATAGTGATCTAGTTGATGGATCGTTAAAGTGCCAATCTTGCTTAATAGAATACCCGGTATCGGGAGGTATACCCTATTTTGCTTCCCCGTCTTTTGATGCCACTACCCAGAAAAACTTTGGTTTTTCCTGGAACATATTTTCTGATATTTATGAAAAAGAAAAGCAAGATTTTTTAAACTGGCTTTACCCGGTGGATGAAAAATGGTTCCAGGGTAA
>CBFDCH010000372.1:0-3712 GCA_965603235.1 uncultured bacterium
CCAGCATGTGAACACCACCGATTCAGCGGTGCGAGTCACCCATTTGCCCACCAACACGGTGGCCCAGTGCCAGAGTGAGCGTTCCCAGCATCAAAACAAGGATCGGGCGATGAAGATTTTAAAGTCCAAGCTTTATGAACTGGAAATGCGCAACAAGTTAAAGGAGAAGAGCAAAAAAGAGAGCGAAAAGGGAGACATTGCCTGGGGCAACCAGATCCGTTCTTATGTTCTCCATCCTTACCAGAGTATTAAGGATCACCGCACCGCCCTGGAAACCGGTAACAGCCAGCGGGTATTGGATGGTGATATTTTCGACTTTATCAAAGAGTCGCTCAAAAAACAGCAAACCGCATAACATATAAACAGTGAATTATGCTTAATGTCCCCCATGGTGGGGGAGGAGATAAAATGAAGATTGTCCGGTTCCTGGATAGGCATGGAAATGAAAAATATGGAGCTGTAGTGGAAAAAGGGGGTCACTGGGCCCGCTTGATTGAAGGAGATTTATACGGCGATTTTTCTGTGGGCACTCAGGTGGTGGAAATCAAACAATTGCTGGCTCCGGTGCAGCCGCCCAATATTTTAGCCCTGGGATTGAATTATAAAAAACATGCCGATGAGACCGGCATCACTTATCCGCAAATTCCGGTCATGTTTCTCAAAGGGACCAATACGGTGATTGGAACGGGTGAGCCCATTTATTTGCCAAGGGCCGGTGCTGAAGAGGTTGATTTCGAGGCAGAGCTGGCCATTGTCATTAAACGGAAGGCCAAAAATGTAAAGATAGAGAATGCCCTGGACCATGTCCTGGGTTATACGTGTGCCAATGATGTCAGTGCCCGTGACTGGCAGATCCGCAAACAGAAAAAACAGTGGGCCCGGGGCAAGAGTTTTGACACCTTTTGTCCATTGGGACCCTGGATAGTCACAATTGATGAATTGCCCGATGCCAATGACCTGAAGATTGAGACTGAAATAAATGGAACTATATATCAACACTCCAATACAATGGATATGATCTTTGCAGTACCTGACATTATCAGCCATTTGAGCCGGTCAATGACTTTGCTGCCCGGCACAGTCATACTAACCGGTACACCGGAGGGGGTGGGTTATACCCGCCAGCCGCCCGTTTTCCTGAAAGCTGGAGATCAGGTGACCGTAAGGATAGAAGGGATTGGTGAATTGACCAATCCGGTAAATATGGAAAAGTAGAATTCAAAATTAAGGGATAGAAGAAAAGGCCGGCCTCGCATTGGCTACGAGGCCGGCTTAAGGTAAGGTTAAATTACTTGCCTAGCTTGTCCAGTTTGCCCGGAATAGAGAGAATAGCGCGAATGATATCGATCATCAGGTAGGCAAACACAAAAATCAGGTAGCCAAAAAATGGAATGAGCCCTGCCGCTACTAGATTGACATACCCTTTTGTCATGTTCTTACCAGCAATTCCCATCTTGGCATCGCTAAAGAGGCCCAGGGCATCGATGAAAAACATTACTGTTAAATAGATCAAGGCAATGCCAAAGATAATGGGCACCAGGCGCATGAACTTTTTAATAAAAAAGGTGATAATGCCAATGGCTTCTTGGCCGGCTGAAGTCTCTTCCACCACGTCCACGGTAATGGTTCTGGGATTGAGGGCAATTAAGGCCACAAGTCCCAGAGAAATAAAAGCACCAACTCCCCAGAGTAAGGGTATAAATGCCGGTTGTCTTATGGCCATGTAGACTCCATACAAAAAGCCACCCGCGCCAAGAAGTATGGCCAATAAACCCACACTGTCCAAAAAGGCGCTGGAGGAGAGTTTGCTGGGATTGTTCTCAATCAGGGTTTCGCCGGCATGGGCAAACCGCTTGGCAACATACTGGGCTACTAGTATGGTGATCACAAATATCAGCGCATACAAGAAAAATCCAAAGGAATCGCTACCCAGGCGGATAGCGCCGATCAGGCCGAAGAGAATGGCCAGCACTGCTACCAAATAAATGGCCCAGTTACCCAGGATGAACAACCACTTGATACAAAAATCCAGTAGTTTCTGACTTAACACCTTGCGCAGGAATCCGACTAATTTTTCAACCACTTTGGTCATGAACAGGTGGTCAAAGCCATTGCCTGCGGATTTTTTCTTTACTGCCATAATACCTCCCGTTTTTTTAAATCAATTCCGATCTCAAAATCATTCTAGGGAGTCCAAAAAAAAATGTCAAGGTTTATAAAATGTTTATAAAAAATGAAATACCCTATCTCTTCCTATCTCATCTTTGATTACGTGTGTGTGGATTGTGTACCATGATGGAAAAATCGTTGTTTACTCGGAGGCCGGATGCTGACATGGCTGGTGGAGTTTATATATAAGCATATTGGCTTATTGAATTGTTCATTGAAATCTTGATATCATTTTCCCAGAGAGATTAAGGATATTTTTTCTCCGATTTTTTTGATTTCCCTGGCCCTGCTGTTTTTGTTCCACCAGTTCCAGCCATTGCTGGCAGTGGTCCTTGTCATTGGCCTGATTTTTTTTTTATTGACCGTTTGGTTTTTTGTTAACAGGAATTATCGCCTTTGCTACTGGTTCCTGGTGATAACCTTTGCATTATTAATGGGGGGTTATTTTTTAAAAACCAAATCTCTTTATCAGCAAACCACAGCCCGGCATATACCTGAAGGCGAGTATATTTCCATCAGCGGCCGCTTGAGCGAATTCCCGGAGATCAGGCCAAAATCCACCATTTTGATTGTAAAAACCCGCCAGCTGGAGTATGAGAGGCGGGTTGTCCCCTTTCAGGCCAAAATCCGCTTTAAAGTGATGGGCAATGTCGATTTTTTGAACCGCGGTGATGACATTGAGCTCTCGGCCAAAATTAACAAAAATCGTTTTAATGTCAATTTTTTTGCCAATCCCATGGAAACCTATGTGTTGATGAAGGGATATCATTTCAGTGGTTATTGTAAATCGCGGCAAATGGTGAGGCGATTGAATAAAGCCTCCTTGTTCTGGCGCATCATCGGCAGCTGGCGCCGTTCCATACGAGGTTTGATAAACCGCAAATATCTTGATGGGGAGGGAAGGCTGCATCCAAGAGGCGTTTTCCTGGAAGCCATTTTACTGGGCGACCGGGGTCGGCAAAACAATGATCAGCGTGAAGCCCTTTTGGGTACCGGTGTTTACCACCTGCTGGCAATTTCGGGCGCCCATATCGGTATTATTGCCGTGTTTGTTTTATTTTTCCTCAAAATTTGCCGGGTATCGCTGCGCAGCCGTTATCTGGTGACAGGTGTTATTCTGCTGGGATTCCTGGTGTTATCCGGCTTCCGTATTTCTGCTCAACGGGCTGTTTTTATGGCCCTATTGATATTTGCTGCCCGCAGCCAATACAGGGACCACAATATCTTCAATATTATTTCCTTTTCCGGTGTATTTATGTTACTGGTTCACCCGCTACAATTCCTGGACGCCGGTTTTATCCTGACCTATGGCATCACAGCCGCCATTATCGTGGGCAGGCGCTTGTTTCTGCCGTGGTTGAAATTGCTGCCAGCCGTTATCCAGGAATTAATTTCAGCCAACCTCTCGGCTGTCCTGGTATCCTTGCCTCTGTCCCTGTACTTTTTTAAACGTTTTTCTTTTACCGGCCTGGTGTCAGGTCTTTTATTGTTGCCGGTTACAGCTGTGGCGACTGCCCTGGGCGTACTGCTCATCCCGGCAATT
>CBFDCH010000373.1:0-3693 GCA_965603235.1 uncultured bacterium
CAATGAGACCTCCGGCAAGTCAAGGCCCTCACGCAATAAATTAATGCCAACCAGCACATCAATATCCCCTTTGCGCAATTTCTGGATTATCTTAATCCTGTCCAGAGGCTTAATTTCAGAATGCATATATGTACAGCGAATGGTCTGGCTGGCTAGATAATCACTTAGTTTCTCTGACATTCGTTTGGTTAAGGTGGTCACCAGCACGCGATTCCCCCGCTCAATCTCCCGGTTGATTTCCTCAAGCATATCCTCTACCGGCGATTCAACATTGCGCAACTCAATCTCCGGATCGAGCAAGCCGGTCGGTCTGACCAGCAATTCGGTTATACAATACTCACTGTCCACAATTTCATGGTCGGCCGGAGTTGCTGAAATATAGAGGACTTTATTTAACCTTTCGTTTATCTCAGCAAAGCTCAGGGGGCGATTATCCATGGCAGACGGCAGTCGGAAACCAAAAGCCACCAAAGTCTGTTTTCTGGATTGATCTCCCTTATACATACCCCGCAATTGGGGCACAGTGATGTGGGACTCGTCGATAATGGTTACAAAATCTCCTTTAAAAAAATCGAGCAATGTGTAGGGAGGATCTCCCGGTTCCCTGCCAGTCAGATAAAGCGAATAATTTTCAATTCCCGCACAATGTCCGTACTGCTCCAGCATCTCCATATCAAACAGGGTTTTTTCCTTCAGCCTCTCAGCAAAATCAGGCTTGTCCTGTTGAAGAAAATAGGCCTCTCTGGCAGACAACTCATTTTTTACCGCCTGTACAATACCGGTCAACCGTTCTCTGCCATGATGAAAATAACTGACCGGAAAGATATTTATTTCCGGGAGCCTGGCCAATAATTCCGCAGTAATGGCATCAAAATATTCCAGAGATAAAAGTTTTTTGTCATCCTGTAATACAAAACGGATGGGATTCTCCTCGCTGGTCGGAAAAATCTCTACCAAATCTCCCCTTACCCTGAATTTGCCGATTTCTATTAATTCCTCGCTGCGGTTGTATCCCAGGTTGACAAAATCATTCAACAACCTCTGCCTGGATACCTGCTGATCGACCCGGTAGGAAATCATCTGATTGGCAAAATCATCGGGGGAGCCAATGCTATAAATTGAGGAGACTGAAGCAACAATAACCGTATCTCTCGATTCCAGAACACTCCGCACAGCATCGATTCTCAGCCTCTCCAATTCAGGATTAATTGAAACTTCTTTGGCAATATACATGTTTCTCTGGGGCACATAGGCCTCAGGTTGATAGTAATCATAATAGCTTATAAAATAACCAATGCGATTGTGCGGAAAAAAACCTCGGAATTCCTGATATAGCTGGGCAGCCAGGGTTTTGTTAGGCGCCAGTACCAGAGCCGGTTTGTTGAGCTGGGCGATAATATTGGCCATAATAAAGGTTTTCCCGGAACCGGTAACGCCCAGTAAAACCTGACGCTCCTTTCCATCCTGGTAATTTTTTACTATTTGTTCGCTGGCCCGCTTTTGCTCGGTGGTAATTTTGAAAGGGGAATGCAAATCAAACATGGCCAAATTATAACACAATCCAGCCACCATCAAAGGGGTGCTTGACTTCTTGACTTTGCAGGAAGCACTAAAATTCCATCTTGGTTAATTGGTCAACAGATTAAAAGTTTGCTTCTCATAAGTTCATAAAATTTATCTTTTAAGTAACTTTTAACCTTTTAACTTAATAACAGGTTTTTTTTGTCGGCTGTCCCCTTTTTTGTTTTGTCTACCCAAACATAGATTAAAGGGCACCCGCAAGGGGATGCCCCTACAAATTCTATAGGCTAGAGGCTAAAGGATTCTTATGGCTTACGGCTTTCGGCTTGTGGCTAAATTGTCGCCTGTCCCCTTTTTGAAAAAAGTAATAGTTAGCAGATCGTTGTTTTCTGCCCCGTTACTATCAGGACTCCGTTTTCGGTTTCAAAAACAAGAAGTATCCAAACCCCAGTGTAAACAACAGATATATGGCCACAATCCCCCAACCAAAAGAATTTAAGGTCCCGGATAGTTTTGCGGTAAGAGAGACAGTTAAGTTTACTAAATCATAAATAAAACCAAACAGAATAATGGCATTAAGGGCCTTCGAACCTTCAGAATTTCTGGAAAACCAGCAGAGACAAAATATACCAATAAGCGCACCACCATACTCCCGAGCCATAAAAACACCATGTGAGCTTAATTCCAACCCTAAAATGGAGCCTAATTTGGCTGGAATACCCAGCAGCAAAATTCCAAAAATCACAGACACAAGGGCCTTAACGATTAATAAATTTTTTAATTTCATGAAATCTCACCTCCTCTTTTTAACTTTTTAACAGAATTATATTAAACAAGGTAGGCGCAGTGCGCCAACCCGAATTTTGCCCTTGTTGCTTCGCATAGGCAAAATTTCTTGCCTGTCCCCTTTTTCTAAAAATCACCTCTTACCGTTATCTTTATCCTGTTTCTTCTTTAAACCTAGAATCAAAAGTGCCAACACAACAACCACAATTGCACCTATAACTTGCATATCCATCATAACTCGTGATTCCCCATTTTATCATAACACTTCTACTATTTGCTACCTACTATGTTTAAAAGATGTGGCAGGTACACCAAAGGTAAGCCCTTTACCCTCTATTATGTAGAATCAAAACGCCCGGATTTTTCTTAATTGTTGCAAAAAAGGAGTGATTCTGGAATAATGGTAAATTCTGAACAACAGGGGGAAAATAAATGTTCTACGAAAAAAAAAACAAGTACATTCTTGTAATTTCATTGCTTGTGGTTTGTTTTTTATCCTTCAGTCGTTGTACCTTCCTGAAAATGGGGACGCTCTTTCTGAGCGGGGATATCAAAAACAAGAACTTCACCCGGGAATTGGATATTGAATACACAGGCCGCCTGGTTTTTATCAAGGTTCGCATCAATGATCTGGCCGAAGAATTCCGTTTCATCTTCGATACAGGGGCTGCTTTTAATGTTATTTCGCCAGGAATTGCCAAAAAACTGGGCATAAAAGGAGTAGTGGAAGATACCATAGCAGACTCATCTCGTAAACGAGGTAAGGTGAAATTCTGTAAGATCCCCCGGCTTACCATTGCTAACATCCCCTTTTATAACACCGCATCAGCAATCATGGACCTCAACGTCAATATCCGTCTCTCCTGCTACCACGCTGACGGGGTGATTGGCGCCAACTTACTGCGGTTGGTGAACTGCTGGCAAATCGACTATCAAAACAAAAAACTGCGTTTCAGCGACCAACGTAGGTTACCCCATCCTGCCAACACCCTGTTCCTACCCATGAAACGATCCATGCAGCGAATCCCCGAGGTGGCAATCACTGTTCCGGGCGACCTGGTTTTAAAAATGGGCATTGATCTTGGCTCCACAGCCGGATTATTAACTGATCTAAAAGCCTGGCGGCTGATCAAAGAGAAAAATCCAGGTTTACCCTTCATTTCAGGACACGGTGAAATGGGAGGAGGGGCCCTGGGAGAAGATACCGGTAAGACCTATTCAGCTATTTTCAAGCAAATCTCAATCGCAGGCAAACCCTTCGGCCCCCTTCTTTTCCGGTTTATGCCCAACACCTTTTCCACCATTGGCAACGGTTTCTTTGAAGACTACACCATTACCTTTAACTGGTCCCTGGACAGAATTGGTTTATCCCGGTATGGTTCCCGC
>CBFDCH010000374.1:0-3681 GCA_965603235.1 uncultured bacterium
CATGCTGCACAGGGGGATGGTGAAATTTGCGGTACCGGCCTGGAATGCCCAATGGAGGTAAAACTCCAGGTGAATGTGATCAAGAACAAGGCAATTCACTGGCCCAGATTTGAGGATAAGGATTTCATAATGGTGGCTGCCAGTACGCGGCCGCTGATAGATGCGTTTAGAGTGGCGCATGTTGAACTCATTAATTGGCTGGTTGCTGATTATGGTTATGATAAATGGGAAGCACTGCAAATGGTATCGCAAGTGGGTACTTCCCGCATTGGCAACGTGGTTGATCCTAAATATACCGTGGTGGCCAAATTCCCTAAAAAGTATTTGCCCTTGGGAAAATAGGGCTAAAACCAGCTACTTGGGTTTTTGTTTTTTTTGATATTTTTCAAAGTAGGGGGAGAGGAATCTTGAAAGCCGCACGCCCGCCTGGATAACTTTTGAATGGTATTGCTGAGCCAGACCTTTATCCTTGGCAGTAAGGGCCTCTTTTTTCAGGTTTTCCCACTTATCTGATTCTTCGAGGTATTCCAGATGTTTTTCGGATGGGATTCCCATTTCCTGTTCATAGATATAGGCATGCCACTCAGTCCTGCTATGAACCCAATAGGGGGTAGTAATTATTCTGAATTGACTCTCCTTCTCCTTGCGCAAAGCCTTCACCAAATCGTTGTATTCCTGCATTTCTATTTGAAAAGGTGTCCACTGACAGGCGCCACTCATACCAGCATTAACATATCCTGTTGCCAGGATCTCATTGATTATTCTAAATGGAGGGATGATATTCAAGGTGCCCAAGAGCGGCATTAAATTCCTGATGAATTTCAGAAGATCACTCTGCTTGGATATTTTAGGCCCGCCAAGGGGCGCCAGAATATCAAACTTGACGGTCGTCATTTTGTCCCCTGTTTTTACCCTTCTAACTATTTTAAATCGGAAACAAATGATTACATATTTTGAAATTAAGTGCAAGCATTTGCCGCAGATTTAACCAGGGGTCATTCAAAGCAAATATGTCAGGATTGAGGGTAATCAAATATTAATGGGAAAGGTGTGCAGCTCCCACACTTCATCCTCCTCATTTTCCACCAGGTGGTAGAAGGTATTGTTGCAGATAAAGAAGGGGTAGAACCTCTCAACATTGATCCTCTGCAACGGTAAGTATACTTTTTTCACCAATTTGCCGAGGGAGTCGAAAATATAGAATTCGGTGTTACCGTCTTTTTGTTCATAGGTCCAAACATAGAGGTACTGGTCAAAAGCCTGGAAGCCCAGAATGGCCGGAAAATAATCGGCGAATTTAAGCATGTGCTTGTTGGCAGGATAAATTGCCCTTATCTGAGGATTGGGGTGGTTTAAAAAATATTTACGGACTTTTTGGCGATCTGCCTCGCTTACCTTTTTTCGTTCAACGTCCTGATGGATGGTATACAATTTTTTGCCATTCTTATCAAAAACGTTTAATACCAGACCGTCATGTCCCATGACCACAATCTTTTTATTGTCCTGGATGTAGAAATAGTAAGGCTGCGAGTAAAAAAGGAGGCCGCGGTTTGGCTGAAATGGGGTTTCCTTGCGATCAACTTCTCTCAATTTGTTAAATTTTGAGTCATAGACATCAATGGTCTGATAGGATATCGGCTTCTTGGCATTGCCCCTCTTCTGGCCCGAGCCTACAAATGTATCCTCACACGGTTCAACACCACCGGAAAATGGACATTTAACTTCCTTTATAAAATCGCCGTTCTTGGACCAGTAGGTGATTTTTCCCCGGCTGTTAACAATGATGTGATCCGGGTATGGCAATAAATTTATGTTGCCCATAAACTCCTGAGGGCCTTCTCCCGCACGGCCGAATTTTTTAATCAATCGGTTGTCTTCAAGCGAGTATATGAAGATATGCGGTGTCTCTACCACATACAACCGATCATTGTCCACCATGATACGGTTGGGTTTGTTTAAGTCGGGAAACTTGATCTTCAATTCCGAATATCCCAGCTGGGACACAAAGAAAACCAAAACAATAAACAAGATTTTTTTCATTTTAGATCCTCCTGATGATTTGTGTCTCCTCTCATACTATTGATACGGTTGAGGTATAATTTCGTTCCAAATTATTATTCCTGAACTCGAATTTATAAAAGAAAGTTCCATCATTCAAGGATTTGATATTTCAAAGGAGGAGAATTTGCGGGCCCGGGTTTATTGACAATTGATGATACGGCCGCCGGGTGTCAGGTGCAGGAACTTGCCATCTGTCATCATATAAATATGGCCATTGATGATTTTTAGCCGGTTGCGGACATATTCCTCAATTGGCGGTGTTTGACTGACACGATTGCTTTGATAGATGAACCAGGCGCCAAAGTGCGCCAGCCGTTTTAAAGTTCCAGGGTGGGTGGATTCCTGACGATTGTTCCCTTTGCTGAAGATTATTGCGATTCTGGGTTTTACCATGCTAAGGAAAGCTGATGATGAGGTGCTGTTGCTGCCGTGCTGGCTCACTTTTAACACGTCAATGGGAGTGAAGCGGTATCGAAAGAGATATCTGCCAACCCAACCTTCAACTTGGGCATCACTGTTTTTCCAGATCCTGCCGCTAAGATCGCCACAGGTCAAATAGGTGAAATGTTTGTATATAAGGATAAAACCCATACTGTGTTCCTGGGCTGTGGTTACCCTGGCGACTTTGCCGGCGACATCACGAACATATCCATTGGATACAAGACATAATAATTGTGCCCCGCCCCCCAGTTCTAATTTAAATTTATTGATGTGGGATTTGGTGCGAATTTCTGTTCTCTTCGCTCGCCGGGATCTTTGCATGGCGGAAACGAACTGGTAATAAGCCTGATACCATTCTTTATTCTTTACTGTCAGTAGGGTTGATGGCCCTGGATCAATAAAATGCTTGACCGGAACGTCGTCAAATACACCAACCTCTCCCGGATCAGGTATGTGGCGGTTATTATCCTGCCAATCAATAATGCCATTTTCATCATCATCGTGTCCGGCTCTACCAGGCGCACCATCAGGCCCCAGGATAAAACTTGAGCCCAGCCCAAGACCGGCAACCACTCCGCCCAGATGGTCTTCAGCGTAGTGGCTTAAAATTAAATAATCGATGTTTTTTATTTTGATATCTTTAAGGAAATTGTAAATGATTTTCCCACTATCTTTTTGACCATAACCCCCGGTATCGATCAAAACAGCGATTCGGCTGCCATTTTGCATTGGGGAGAGGATTAGTGTTGCATCTCCCTCTCCCACATTGATATGAATTATATCCAATTTGTTGCTGCCGTCAGAGATTTGCCCAATCGACAATGAAGGTAAAATAAACAAAATTAGTGCAAATGTCAGGTGTTTTCTCATCTAACTCATTTCCATGGTTGGGACTTATGTTACATTATAGCACAATCAATTACTGAGGAACCAATAGCGGGAATATCCGCTTGATATTATTTTGACTAAAGTGAACCAAACGTGTAAACTTCCTGTCATTCATCCCGTATTAATTTAAGGATACATATAGATATAGGAAATCTGAATCAACGCCATGAATACGAAAATTAATACTACCTTTCCTGCTCTGTTTCTGCTTCTGTTTCAGCTTTTTTTAGCAGCGGAGAGTCCTGATACATTTGAATGTTTTTCGGTTGAACATGGACTCTCACAAAGTAC
>CBFDCH010000375.1:0-3669 GCA_965603235.1 uncultured bacterium
TATAAGAAAGTCGGTAAAACGTATTTCTCTAAACATAATTATCATTTTTCTTTTGATTGGATTTTGTGTGCCTGGATTTTCGCAAATACAAAAGGCCAGGGTATATGATAAAAAAATTGAGATGACCACTTACCCCTTTGGCAATCCGGATCCGGTGGCCAATATCGGGCGCATATATCCCTATTTTAAGTTTGACGGCTATACTGACCGTGCCCAAAAACGGACCTGGAACTTTATCATTTTGGAAAATCAATATATTAAGGTATATATCACACCTGAAATCGGCGGAAAAATTTGGGGTGCGATCGAGAAAAGCAGTGGTCGTGATTTTATCTATTTCAACCGGGTTGTCAAGTTCCGTAATATTGCCATGCGCGGTCCCTGGACGTCCGGAGGCATTGAGTTTAATTTTGGTGCCATTGGCCATGCGCCCAGTTGCTCAACGCCGGTTGATTATACTTACCGGAAGGAAGCGGATGGCAGTGTCTCCTGCACGGTTGGGGCCATGGACCTGGCCTCAAGAAGTGAATGGCGGGTAACCATCCGCTTACCAAGGGACACAGCCTTTTTTGAAACATCCTGTTTCTGGTATAATCCCACACCCTTTAACCACTCTTTTTATCACTGGATGAATGCCGCGGCTGAAGTAAGTGGCGACCTGCAATATATATTCCCGTGCAGTCATTATCTTAGCCATGGTGGCAAAGCCTCTACTTGGCCGCTTGACAACCGAGGCAGGGATTTATCCCGTTATGGCAACAACACCTTTGGCCCGCACAAATCTTACCATGTGATGGGCACTCACAACCATTTTTTTGCCGGCTATTGGCCCAGCAAGGAATTCGGATTTGGCCATTGGGCCCTTCATGGTGACAAGCCGGGAAAAAAGATCTGGTTATGGGCCCTGTCACGTCAGGGCGAGATATGGAAAGACCTGCTGACCGATAAACAAAACAAACAATATACAGAGATTCAGAGTGGCGCCATGTATACCCAGGCCAATGAAAAAAGCACGCAAACTCCCTTTAAACACCCATTTTTTCCACCCCATACCAATTACCAATCCACGGAATTGTGGTTCCCGATTAAGGGTACCAGTGGTGTAACCACTGTGTCACCTGCCTGCGCTTTGAATATTGAAGATAAAAATGATGCCGTGCAGATTAAAATTTGTTCCCTGCAAAATATCAATGATGAGTTGTTGGTGAAAGAAGCCGGCAAGGTGGTAATCCAGCGGCATCTGCGCCTAAAACCCCTTGAGGTTATCAAGATTAAGATGCCGGACGTTAAAAATATCGCTGATCTTTCCATAAACCTGGGCAGGGGCAAGCTGATCTTTTCTGCAAATGAAAAAAAGGAACGCACCCTGAAGCGCCCCTTTAAAAAACCGGGCAAATATAACTGGTCGTCAGCTGAGGGGCTCTTCGTTAAGGGCGAGGAAATGGCCCGGCAGCGAGATTATAACGGCGCTCTTAACGCTTTAAAAAAGTGTCTGACCAGGGAACCATTCCATGCACGGGCCCTGTGCCGGGTAGGGGAGTTGTACCTCAGGCGGGGAGAGCAACAAAAAGCACTTTCCCATTTAAAGCAGGCCCTGGCTGTTAATACCTATGATGCTCAGGCCAATTTTTATTATGCAGTGGCCAACCAGGATATGGACCGGAACCATGAAGCCCTGGCCGCCTTTGGCTGGGCTGCCCGGTCGCCGGAATTTAGCTCTGCTGCCTATTATCGTATGGCCATGATTTACCTGAAAATGGGCAAATTTAACATGGCTGATTCTTATGGCCAACGATCCCTTAACTTTAACCGTTTCTCCCTTTCATCCTTTCAATTATTGGCTGTATCGGCAAGGCTGCAGCAAAGGAAAGAAAGAGCCGAAAAGTTGCTGAACAAAATCAGGGAGATCGATCCCCTCAGCCATTTTTACCACTTTGAAAGATACCAATGGCATCCGACAGATAAAAACAAACTATTCTTTTTAAACGGTATAAAAAACGAGTTTCCTGGACAGACATTGCTGGAACTGGCCCTCTTCTACTCTGATGCCGGCCAGGCCAAAACCGCCCTTTATGTCCTGACCATGGCCCCGGCCGGGCCTGTGATCCACTTGTGGCAGGCATATCTGAACAGGCAGGCTGCTCCGGAAAAGGCCAATCAATTTTTGGATCGAGCATTAAAAGGGTTAATCCGTCTGAACTTCCCCTTCCGTAATGAAACATTACCGGTTTTAAAATGGGCATTGGTCAAAAAACCACATTGGAAGAGCAAATATTACCTGGCCTTAATATTGTGGAATAATGGCCGGTTGTCACAGGCTGGCGAGCTGCTCCGCGAGTGTGGATCAGAGCCGGAAGAATACCCTTTTTACCTGGCCCGGGGAAAACTTCTATCTCAATTACCCGGAGTTGAACCCTATGCTGTTTCCACTGATTATATAAAGGCCAGAACCCTCTCCCCAAAAGATTGGCGCTGCTGGCATCACCTGGGCCAGCACTATTTGAAAACCTCCCAGCCGGGAAAAGCACTGGCTGTGCTGCAAAAGGCACTTGCCAGATTCAAGAAAAATTATATCATTCACCTCGATTTAGCCGGAGCCCTGCTGGTTAGAGGCAGGTTTCAAAAATGCCTCAATCTTTTGAAAGGGACGCGGGTGCTGCCCTATGAGGGGGCCCGTGAAGGACGTAATCTTTACTATCAGGCCAATATTCTGCTGGCCATACAAAGATTAAAACAAAAAAACAGGGCAAAGGTTTTGTATTCATGCCAGCAGGCCCGCCTATGGCCGGAAAACCTGGGTGTGGGCAAACCCTATGATGCGGATGAGCGCATGGAGGATTTTATTACTGCCAAAGTATACCAGTTAAAAGGAGATCAAAAACTTAGTAATCAACACTATCTTAAGGTGATTGAATTTACCAAAAAACAGCTCCACCAATCCAGCCCCTACCATTATCTGGCGGTACTGGCTTTAAAGCACTTAGAAAAGGAAAATGAAGCATCAGTCCTGTTAAAATCCTGGCAACACAAATTTCCCAATGATAAAATTGCCCAATGGTGCCAGGCCCACTTTAATGGAAAACATTTCCTGCCGCCTAAAATTACTCCTCCATCCCGCGAGTTTACCTTGCTTCTGAGATTAATAAAATAGGGCAGGGATACATCCATTACAAAAGTGAAAAGGGTGGTGGCGAAGCCGGGGGGATCTTGAAGAGGAAGTGTCATTTAGAGTATGATGCACCAATGACTTCTAACTAGCGGTTAACAGATTTTTTGCATTTCCCCCCCTTGAGAAAATATTTTTTTTGTCATAATATGTATACACGCAGGAGATGGGATGAATATTGTTTTAAATGGGGAAAAAATAGATTTGGATTTGGAGTGGCCCCTGACCTGGGGCAAATTTTTTCAGCAATTAATGCAGGGCTGCCACCATTTTCCCAGGGATCACGGTATTGTCAGGCTGGTTGTGGATGGTATAGATTCGCTCTCCCTGATCAGCGACGGCACTGATAAGCCGGTTGCGGAAAGTATAAAGAAAATTGAAATATTCACCACAGATTCCGTCTCTATTGTGAGGCTGGGCTTTGAACGGGCTGCTGCCCTGATCGACGGCATCAAAGAGGAAACCACCAATACAATATCCCTCTACCGTGAAAATAAAAAGAA
>CBFDCH010000376.1:0-3658 GCA_965603235.1 uncultured bacterium
CAGCAGTACTCGGTATCACCAGCTTTGATCAACTGGAAACCGACCTGTCTGTAATGTCAGATCCTACCCTCACCAATGAGGAAAAAAAATATCTGAAATTGACCCGTTTAAATAGTAAAGAGACGATGTTTTGCCAGGGCTGCGGCAGCTGCCTGAAACAGTGTAAATCAGCACCGGATATACCCACCTTAATGCGCTGTTACATGTATACATACGGCTACCGGGACCTGGCAGCCGCAGTAAGGAACCTGGATCCCATTAAGAAGAAAGCGGTTGCCTGCATCGAATGTTCCAACTGCACGGTCACCTGCGCCATGGGATTTAACATCAAAGAAAAAATTCAGGATATTATCAGGTTGAGGGACTTCCCCAAGGAATTTTTCGTATAACCGGCCCGCAAGCAGCCCTATTTTTTGCTTGCTTTGTACTTCTTGTAAGGTAATCCGGCAATGCCGAAGTGTTCCGGCGGCATTTCCTGAAGTATCACCCTGACCGATTCTTTCGGGGCAGCCAGAGAATCGACCACGGCTGTGGTCAGGTTTTGTATCAATTTTTCTTTGACCTGTTTGGTTCTCCCTGTTAGTAGATGGCATACTACAATGGGCATTTAAACCTCCTTGACCTTAATTTTCCCCTTACCCAACGCTCCCAATTTATGCTCAAACGTGTCATGTAGACTTAAGGGCATCTCAAGCAATATACGAATACCATTGGATGAATACGTTTCTTTGACCATTGATATTGAATGCCTGTCCAAAAGTTTCCGGATTTCACCTTGAAATTCAAAAGGGCTTTCTATTAACATGGACCGGGTGATTTTGCATATAACCTCTTTGGATACATGGATAATTTTTTTGGCAGCCCCCTGGTAGGCCCTGGCCAGTCCGCCGGTTCCCAATTTGGTACCGCCGAAATAGCGAACCACTGCTAACAATACATTATAATAATTTTTACCTTTTAATTCATTGTATATCGGAACACCGGCCGTACCGCTGGGCTCGCCGTCATCGTTATAGCGAATGTGCCCTTCAACTCCCTCCCCCAGTCGATAAGCGTAGCAAATATGGGTAGCATCGAGGTATTGTTTACGCAGCGCATAGAGGATTTCGTTTACTCCTTCAATATGTTCAACCGGATAAAGATATGAGATAAACCGTGATCCTTTTTCCTTAATATCTTCCGGGCCGTACGCTTGATTGATTGTGGTAAAAGTGGAGGGGGGGGCTGACATGGCACCATTTTAGATAGAAACCTGAGAGATGTCAATTGCTCAAAAATATGCCTTGACAAGCACTGTCAAAAAAATTAATATGAAGCCTTATTTTAAATTAATTAAGCGAGGTAAAGAATGTCTAAAAAAGTATTGGTAGCAACAGTAAAACCTTTCGCCAAAAAAGCTGTTGTGGAAATTTCAACCATTTGTCAGCATGCCGGCTATGAATTGATCTTGCTGGAATCTTACGATGAAGAAGCGAATTTACTCCAGGCCGTCGCCGACGTGGATGCCTTGATTATTCGCAGTGATAAGGTTACTGCCAACGTTCTGGCTGCGGCCAAAAATCTTAAAATAGTGGTCCGGGCAGGAGCTGGATACGATAATGTTGATTTGGCTGCTGCCACTGAAAAAGGTATTGTGGTGATGAATACACCGGGTCAAAATTCCAATGCGGTTGCAGAACTGGTATTTGGTATGATATTAAACCTGGCCAGAAGACAATACACCGGCAAAGCGGGAACAGAACTTCTGGGTAAAAAGGTGGGCATCCATGCATACGGAAATGTTGGAATTCATGTCAATCGTATTGCCAAAGGATTTGGCATGGAGGTTTTTGCCTTTGATCCATTCGTTAGTTCTGACAAAATGAAAGCAGATGGCGTTACTCCCCTGCCAAGCGCTGAGGAACTATACAAAACCTGTGATTATATCTCCCTCCACTTGCCCAAGATGAAGGAGACGTTGGGTTTGGTGAACTATGATCTGATGGCTAAGATGAAAAATAACGCTGCCATAATAAATACTGCCCGCAAAGAGGTGGTAGACGAAGCTGATTTACTGAAGATATTAGCAGAGAGAGAAAGTTTCCGCTATGCCTCGGATATTGCTCCGGACAGGTTGGCAGAGGTAACCGATCAATTTGCTGACCGGGTGTTTTTTACTGCAAAAAAAATGGGAGCTCAAACTGCTGAAGCCAATATCAATGCTGGAATTGCATCCATTACCCAAATAATAAACTTTTTTGAAAAGAGTGACCTTACTTTTCAGGTAAACAAATAATTGAGACCAAAGGATTTAAGAATTTTCTCAATTCCACTCACTCAAGAATTTGCTGAAGGGTATATAATATATGGAGCGGAAAGCTTTGCTAAAATCTTCTCCTTTGGCCATTTTTTCCAATAATTCCTTTATCCGGTAGAGAGCATATTTTTCAATCAGGCGCACAACCGCTGAGAAACTTTCCATATACGCCAGAGCAACCATCTTGGTATTGCGGGAATGAAACGCGCCTTTGATCTTGTTCAGAGGAATTACTTGTCCGGTTCTCTCACCATCGCTATTAGAAAAATATTCAGCCAGCCCTTCATTCAGCCATAGGGGGCATCTGGGAGTTATGGCGTGTACGAGAGCGTGACTGTATTCATGATACAGCACCCGTTTCAAAATCGATCTGTTTAGTTCAGCGCCCTTTACCGGGATTCTGATTTTGCCATCATACAGGCCTCCGGCCCAGCCAGGGGCTCGTGTCACATCAAAAAATGATTTTTCATTGTATAAAATAACCGTAACAACCTTCTCAGGATAAAAATTAATTTGACCGCCAATGGTACGATGGGCATCATTGAGGATATCAACCACGATCTCTTTGATTTCATTGTGATCAAATTTGCTGAACTGGATTTTAAAGTTGGGTTTACGGGCATCCAGATAGCCCTGGCCTTTCATAACCTGCTGTTCACGGGCCAATTTTTTTCTTAATGCCAGCAGTTCACGGTCATTTTTCAAGCTTAGAGCTTCTGTGGCCATCTGCATGCTATTGTCCAAATCATCCATTTTATAATAGGTAAAAGCCAGGTATTTCTTTGCTATAAAGTGGCTGGCATTGGCATCCAGTATTTTACTGAAAAATTGGTGCGCCAGGTCATAATTTTCCAACTGATAATGGCACAAGCCAATATATAATGGGGCATGAGTATCTTTGCTTTCAATCGTTTTAAACAAATCGAGTGCTTGTTGATATTTTTTTTTATTGTAAAAGGCAACGCCTTTTTTGGCTGTTTGTTGAACCTCCAGTCTCTGTTGAATGACCTGGGGAGATACTCTCTTTTGAGTACTCAGGGCCGGTGGATCGATTGGTTCCCTCTCCTCAGCTATGATGATCGGGACTTGTTCTATTTCCGGCTCCAATTCCGCTTCAGCTTCATCAGGAATATCAACCTGACGGCGTTTTGCTGTTTGTGAATCCGGATTGTCATTTGTATTGAAGGATGTTTTGTCACTATTTCCCAAAAAATAAAAAAGAACAACCGAGCATGCCACAATCACAAAGATCAATATTGGCAGTATGGGCTTTTTTTTCTGTTTTTTATAGAATCGATTACCATAACCTGTGGACACTGTGCACCTCTTTAAAACAATGAATTTCCTTACAACTTTAAGAAG
>CBFDCH010000377.1:0-3651 GCA_965603235.1 uncultured bacterium
TTTTCATTTCTGGAAGTTCTTTCTCTATTATCAAGCCAATCTCCTCTGATACTCCCTTGAGATAACCAATGAATTCCTTTAAATTGGTGATATTATGGTCTTTGCGATCTCTCCAGGCAAGCTTTGCCATATCTTTGAGATCATATTGTCTTAAAACCTGGCTGATTCTGCGAAAAATGGTCCGTTTTAGAAAATGGTAAAGGTTCTCAATAGCAGTGATTTCCGGAACAATAACCACAATCATTTTATTGGCCACCAGGAAACTATCTATAATATTCAATTGTGATCCCGCTCCCAAATCCATCACCACATGCTCACAATCAATTGATTTCAGCTGACGGAAAAGTTTAAGGCGCTGGCTATATTTAATATTGTCAGGATTGAGGGAACGTATATCACCGGGAATCAGGTGAAGATTGGGCACCCTTGTCTCCACAATGAGCTCCTCCAGAGACATACTCCTATCAAAGAAACTTGTAAGTGAATGGACAGGTTTCTTAATCTGAAGGAAGGAATGGAGATTGGCACCACCCCAATCTGCATCAAGCAGAACCACTTTTTTACTGTTTCTAGCCAGCATAAGACCGAGACCACTGGACAAGAAACTTTTACCAGTTCCTCCTTTTCCACCAGCAATTGCCCAAATTTCCGGATTCATGTTCAAATCTTTATTTCAATCCCCACACCCAATTGATATTTTCGGTTAAATGGAGATCCACCTTTGTATGGGGTAATATTTATTTCTCCATAGCTACTTTTTTACAAGAAATAGCAGTTAAAGTCAAGTCTATCCGATAAATAGCACTCCTGTTGATCAACATCTCGGTTGACAAGGAAGTACAAAAAAGATATTTTATTTATATGGCTAAAAACAAGCACCTATTATCAATTATTTATCTACTCTTAATATTCGCCATCCTAACACACATAAGCTGTGGCAAAAAGAGTGATGAGAGATTAATCGTTGATACACTTCAAAGCCTGGCGGATCGGGCAGAGGATAATGAAATCGGAGAGTTTTTGACATTCATTTCAGCCCAATATTCCGATCAAGAAGGCAGAAGTAAGAAAGAGATAAGGGAAGTGCTGGATAGATATTTGAGCCGCTATCAGGGTGTTGTCATTCATGTTTTGGAGAATAAAATCTCTTCCCTGGAGCCCCCTCTAGCCACAATCCACGTTGATACGGCCCTTTCACATGGAGCTGCCAAACTGATGAGAAAACTGGTAAGAGTTGGCACCAGATTTTACCGTTTTCATCTGATCATGGAAAAGGAAGAACAAATATGGAGAGTAAAAGAGGCCTCCTGGCAACAAATATCAGCGAATGAACTCTATCCCGAATCCTCCAGACAAATCAGAAAAATATTCCCTGATGTTTTTTGATCCTGTTGTGAAATGAGGGGGAGTGATTTTAAAAAGTGGGCTGAAATAAGCCACCAGTCCTACGGAAAAGATACCTGGTTTTTCATCCGCGAACTGGCCCAAAACAGTAGAGATGCCGGAGCAACTGCCATTGTGGTTGAAGCGTTTTTGAATAGCAATGACCAGGAAGTCCTTAGTTTTACAGACAACGGCTCCGGCATGGATTTCAGCCATGCCCGCCAATATCTTTTCCGCCTCTATGCTTCCAGCAAGACCAAAGAGAAATTTTCGGCTGGTATGTATGGGGCCGGATTCTGGACTATTTTGAGATACAATCCGGAAATGGTGGTCATTGAATCCATGACAGGCAGAGGGAAGTGGGCAATAAACCTCGGCCAGAACTTACAAATATCATCCATCCCCTGCACCCTGCATACCAGAGGTACCCGGATATCCTTAATACGCGACCGACATTTCCAAACAACAAAGGATTTTAAAAGCAGAGCAAAAAAAGCGTTGATAAAATACTGTCAATATTTAAGAAAAAGTGATACTCCCGGTAATCGCCTGCCTGTCATATATCAAGGAGAAGATATCAGCAAACCGATGCGATTGCCAGGCCCCTTCACCCATCACTTCCGCAAAGGACCCCTGGAGGGTGCCATAGGGTTGGGCAGCGAACCCAAAGTGGAGCTCTATGCCAAAGGTTTACCTGTATGGGAAGGAACCACAATAGATGAACTTTCCCACACCTACTCGGCCAATGTCCCCAACTATGAGGTTGGTAGTGGCCTGGCACCCGTTTTTTTATTAAACGGCAACAATCTCGATGTAAATATCACCAGAAAAAGTGTTATCGACAACCAGGCTCTAAAAAAGCTTAGAGAAACAGCAAAAAAGAATCTGTCCAAATTAATTGTGAGCCATGCCGAAGAAGCATTTCCCAGAAGTTTAGGTACCATAATTTCAGATTTTTTTTCTCAGATTAAATATAATTTCGACTTCAGCAAGTGGAAGCTGGTAATCCTGGCTTTAATCGTCATTGTCCCATTGGAATATATCATGCTGAAGAATTTTTTTCCGGCCAGCCAAACCACAAATACCCCATCTTCAATCCTTTCAGTGTCCGAGGGCGGTTATACGGGAGCTACAGTTCAAATGGGACAACCTCAAAACAATGGCCACATCCGCTATTCCCCACCTGCTCCCGTCTGGTTAAGATTATTCACAGCCAGTCAATACGATATCGGTTCCGGCTTTGTCAATGCCAATCAACAACCCCTGAAATTACCTCTAGACCGTCTGATAGACAAAAACCAGAGGTCCATTGTATTGGAACTAAGGATTGAACAAGGAGGTCAGATATATTTACCTCAACCTACCGGTTATTTAATTGAGGCCAATTCTCTCACCTTTGCCGGAGAACGGATATCTGGGCTGAGATATACATCCAGTTATGAAGCAATCATTTCTCTTCCTCTAAGGGATGGCATTCTCAAATATCAATGTTTGCCAATGAGACAAAACATTTCCCTGCCTGCAGAATACATGCAGCGGTGGACTGAATTACCTCCCGGCTTTAAATTCCCCTCCTATCAAAAAACCAAACTGGATGCAATATCTGCATCAGGTAGCAATGAAAAAATCAAGTCAGTAATGAGTATGATCATTTCAGATTTTCAATATGACACCTCCGAAATAACTGCCACGCAATACAAAAAAATGGCCCCGGGAAATCTTGATTGGTTATCCATGGTACAGCAGATCGGCAAAGGAGATTGTGATGTATTAAATAGTGTTTGTGTGGTTTATTTGAGGTATTTACAAATTCCGGCCCGGCTTGTCATCGGTTTTATAGGCAAAAACGGTAATGCAGCTGCGGGATTGCATGCCTGGACGGAATACTATGACAATGGCTGGAAATTGGTGGATGTATCTCAGGTTGCAACGGCAAGCAGTAGTCACTCCAGAGTCAATCCGGCCCCGGCCACCAAGGATACAGATGGTTCATTAAATAATCTGGTTGGTACAACTGGCTCGCACACCCGCTCCCTTGGTTCCCTGCTACTCACTGTTGGTTTTTCTTTACTCTTTGTTTGGCTGCTTGTACTTTTTTTCCGACGTAAGAGAAAAGAGAAAAATCCCCAAACCCTTCAACACATACGCAGTACACTGATACAGATGGCTGTCCGGGCCATCCTGCAACCTGAGGTGTGGGGACATGACTCACAAATTTGGAAATACAGAATTATTCCTACTATTCAAAATAAAAATATCTCTTTAAAA
>CBFDCH010000378.1:0-3643 GCA_965603235.1 uncultured bacterium
CTGTGGCGATGCAAAATCAATGAAGGCCCGAGGGTTGCGGAACCTTCTGATCACTTCCCTGTCTGTTTTACCGGTAAAAGGAAGGTGAGTCGCGATTCCCATTGTCCATATGCTTGTCAATGAGATGGTAGTGCCGAGGGTCAGGGACCAGTGAGTGCGTTGATGGACTTCTTCCTGCTCAATGAAAAGGTCATATTTTTGCCAGGTTTGGCTGGTATCATCAAAGAAGTAGTCCGCATCCTCCAAAGTGGTTTTAAGCGACCGTTTCCCGGAAACATGAGTTAGCTTGGCTCCCACGCTTATTTGACGACTCGCCTGCCAGGCAAGGGCAGTGAAAAGGGTATTTTCCTTGCCGGAAAAATCACCGCTGTATCGGTTATATTGCAGGAGATGATCAAAGGATGGGTATTGCAGCAGGTTAGACACGTACCAGCCGGCTGAAATAGAGAGATTGTTGACACTAATCAGGGCAGCGGCACCACTGAATTGACTGGCGCTGTCAATTTGGTTTTCCTGTGAATAGATTGCTCCCTGGTTGAGGCCCCAATATTGGAAAGCCTGGTGGCGACTGGCATTAAAGGTTATTCCCAGATGCTTCTTCGCACCCTCCGGAACAATGGCCGGATTCAGGGTGGCCCGGAATGGGGCTGAAGTAAAAAATGAAATTCCCCCCAGGGATAATAATCTGGCATCGTACAGGTAACTGCCGTTCCAGCTGATGGCCGGCGATTCCTGTCGATGGTAATCAAAGGCCTCAGTCCCCTGTGCCGGCAAAAACAGGCCGGCCCCCCAGAGGAAAAATAAAATTTGAACCATTTTTTTCATTTCAACTCCCGCTTATTTGTGGCTGAGATGTCTACTCAATTATAGCATCTCCACTTGAGATATGAAAAATAGCAGTCATGATTTTTTCTGTCATTCCTGTAGCAACTTGTATGCCAGTGAGATGCAGGAGAAGTGATACATACAGAGTACAATTAAAGATTCGCTGTGATGAATTGGCTACATTTACATTACCCGTTTTACAAATGGCAGGGGAGAAATTTCGGCCAATTTATCTTGACAAAGAATTGAATTTAAATTAAATTTATACTATAGTTAGTTGAGAAATTGAAGCTGTTATGAAAGTTATATTTAAGAAAAAATAATCCGATGTGATGGGGAAAATTGGCAAATAGGAACAATTTAAATTTTTTAGGAGTAAAACCATGAATGATGAGGAGAAAAAGGATCCAAAAGATACCATTGATTCGGAAGGAGACAACTTTGACAGAAAAGATAAAAACAGTGAAGATTTTGATTCTTCAGAAACAGTAAAATTCAGTGAGGATTCTCTGGCTGGCCTCCGGGAAGGCAATGAAACGCAGGATCCCTTTGATGTGGATCACCGGGATGATTCCACCCAGACACTTGATTCTCAGCAGATCCGTGAAGAGAAAGATAAAGAGCAGGCCATCAAGGAGATGTGGAGACAGTATGAACAGGAAGCCAATGTAACAGATAAAGATTCCGCAGGGGAGAAGCCGGTTCCAGAGGTAAGGGATGATCGTACGGTCATCAGGCTCGATGAGCCACCGAGACCGGCCCAGGCACCTACGAAACCACCAGTACCTGATTATCTGGCCAAGCACCAGCGCAAACAAAGGAAATCCAAAGGTCCGGTCATCGTCCTTTTGTTTTTCTTCATTATTGCGGTGGTGGCAGTGGCCTATTATTTTTATTCTCGTTCGCAAAACAACCAGTCGGATATCCCGGCTACCAGCTTAAAAACCCAATCAGACCAACAGCAATCACCGGCTTCAGACGCCGCAACCAAGGAGGCGGCCCAGCAGCCAGCCCAACCATTGGTTGAGCTTAATGTTGATGATTTGCTGGGAATCTCTCCGCTTAATATCGCGGAAAAAGGAGCCATATTTTCTGATCAGATGGATCCCGAGGCTGTTGCCATTGCCAAAGCGTTCAAGAACCGTATAAAAATGTACCAGAGAGAACAGACCCGCACGTCTCGAAGAGCCACCACCAAAACCATTTCCGGGAAATTACGCGGCTTTACAATCAGGAGTGTTCTCACTTACAAAAAAGACAAGCTGGAGAAAAACCAACTGACCGTCATAACTCCCTCCAGAGGCAGCTTGGTTATTGAGAATGATATTCTGATCTCAGCCAAAAAAACGGATTATGAGAGATTTTTCAGGGATTTACGTAGAGCGGGAATTCAGGTATTGAGAAAAGGTGATCCTAATCAGAGTGGCGATTTTAGAGTACAGCTGACCTTGACGCCGCTGCCCAATCAGACAGTTGCGGATGGATTTGTGATCGCTTTTAATCGGGCTGGCCCTGTTGAGTTGGGCATGAGAGCGACTCAATTGGACCGGATAGTTCCACCTCGCTACAATATTGTCAGGAAAAAAATCCTGATCGATGATCAGTATGTGAATATTCATAAAGTATTTAATGAACAAAACAAGGCACTTTTATTATTAAGTGTTACTGAGAACCGGATCAAAACGGTTCAAATAATTGATTCCGCCTTTAAAACCAGCCAGGGGATTGGAGTAGGAAATTCACTGGCAGATTTGAAGTTAAACCACCTGAATTTACAGATGGGCAAAACAACGGAGAATGTAATTTTTGCCGTCATTAAAGGTATGAATGCCAAATTTATGTTGAGCGGTTCGGGTGGTGATTTTGAAAACCAGGTTTTTCCAAATACTTTAAAAATCACCTCAATTGTTCTTGAAAATTAGTTGAAGAGGATTTGAATATAATTTTCTAAAATAGGGGAGCCATCGAGAGCGCCGGATGGTTAACCTGCTGGAGGAACGAAAGGAGAGCTTCAACGTCCGTAGCATCCTCCTCAGTGGCAATTTTAGCGAACAAATCGACAATACCACTCGCTTCCAATTGAGCCTTAAAACGATCCTCCACCTCCGCTTTTAATTGTTTGGGCATCCATATAATTCGTTGTTGCCCTCCCTCAGCGGAGATAAACTTGGGCTGCTGAGGTATAATTTACCGATACCGGCAAAACCGGGAGTTTGTGCCCCGCCGCCCACCATACCTGCCAGCTCGGAAAATTTAATGCCAATGGGGGTTACGCCCAGGTAATCGCGGTCAACCACCATCACACCGTTGGCTTCGGGCATCATGGCGACGATGCACTCAAAACAGCCGCATGAGGTCATGGGATTTTCCATGAGTGAATAGAGGTTGAAGCTCTTCAGATTGCCGTTGGATTTTAATTCCACATAATCATTGATGTTACGCCATTGTCCCTTGACCGGATCCAGGTTTTCCCCTTTTCTAACCGGTTCGTTGGGTCCGTGATGATTGATTTGATGCGATGCTTTACAATCGAGCCAGGTATAGGCGCCACACAATCCCAACCGTTGGGGAGTGACAATACATACGTGGTCCGGGGCGTAGGACTGGCACAGGGTGCATGAATAAAATTCATCCACGTCCTCGTCAGTCATGGTACCGATTTTATCATCCCTCTCACGGTAAATTTCCCTGGCTTCCCGGAGCAATTCTGTGTTACGCTGGTTGTCGGTGTGCAGGGTTACCTGCACGCGGTCCATAATTTTATTAAAATCATCATGAAGCTTGGCTATCAATATTTCGCCAAAATGTTTGACTCGGA
>CBFDCH010000379.1:0-3641 GCA_965603235.1 uncultured bacterium
AAGGAGAGGCGGTGGAAACGGAGGTTTTGTGGCTGGACAGCCAACAGGCTGACACTAAGGCAAAAAAGTGAGACACACCAGGCATACCATTGTTTTTGTCTATTCAACCAGACCTCCTCCTCGGCAGATGGATATTGACAGGCATCTGTCTTATTTACTTTTATGTAATAGAATAAAAAGATTTTTTTGTCAATTTTTCCAGGGCTGTGGGGGCTTATCTGGCCTGACACGTGGGACAAAAATGGCTGCCGCGGCCGTTGATTTTTATCTTATTAATGGGGGTATGGCATTGAACGCATGGTTTGTCTGTTTGACCATACGCTTTTAGAAAATACTGGTTTTTACCTTTTTGATTTTGAGGTGAACGGAAATCTGATAGGGTTGTTCCCCGATTGGTTATGGCTGCTTTTAGTATGGACGGTATTGCTCGGCTTAATTGTTTTAGGCGGACAACCGGAATTCTATCCAAGGGGATTTGGGGGTGGATGCCGGCTGTATAAAGAGCCTCATCAGCATAGATATTGCCGATGCCTGAGAGAATATTCTGATCCATGAGTATGGTTTTAATTGCTCTGCGGGAGGATTTTGTTTCAAGAGTGGTGAACACTGTTTGTTCGTCCAATGGTTCTGGGCCCAGCTGAGGCAGCACCTTTTCTCCAACAGGCCAACGTTTAATTCTGCCGAATTTACGGCTATCGACAAAATTGAGGAGACAGTTCCCAGATAGCCTGAAGATTACCCGGACATGTTTTTTCTCTCCTGAGGATTTGCCTATGAGCAATTTACCGGTCATACGCAGGTGGACCGTAAGCCAGGAATTGTTTTTTAATCCGATGCAAATGTATTTTCCCCGTCGCAGTACAGTGGTGATTTCCTGTCCAATTACATTTTTGCTGAACAGGCTGATTCACTCACCAATTGTTTTCGGCCAAAACACCTGCAATCCTTCCAGGATTTTGCCGGTGATTGCTGGCTGCAATTGGCGGACAATGGTTTCAACTTCTGGTAATTCCGGCATTGATTCAACTGTTCCTGAAATTAAGAACCCAGGCTATGGAAACTAGAAATAACTTTCTTATTATCTTAAGGTGCCTTCGTATTTGGCGGTGAGCTGGCGTTTGCGGACAGCTTCAGGAGTGTAGGAGGGGAGGAGGACCGGGGTGATGAGGTCGGTTTTAATGGCAGCGTTTTTCAATTCCCGGTCATATTTGCCGATATGGTCGAGTGACATGCCGTCCAGCTTCACACTCTTTATATATTCGCCGGCAAACCGGGCTGCCAGGCGGCCGAATACGTTGTAATCGAGTACTGAATTGCCCATCAGGCGGTTGCGGCCGTGCACGCCGCCTGTGGCCTCACCGGCCACAAAGAGGCCAGGAATATTGGTTTCACATTTTTCGTTGATTTCAATACCGCCATTTTGATAATGGAGTGAGGGAAACACCAACATTGGTTCAGTGGCGATATCAATACCATACCGGAAGAATTGTCTGTGCATGGCGGGGAATTTTTTTCTGAGATACCCTTCCCCCTCCAGCATTTCAATGAGCGGGGAATCAAGCCAAACTCCCTGGCGTCCGCTGGGAGTTTCAATACCGTTGTCCCTTTCCACACATTCACGGATAAAGGCGGAACTTTCCACATCCCGTGGCTCCCGGGGGAAGACAAAGAGTTCGCCCTTTTTGTTCAGCGGCTGTCCGCCGGCTCCACGGATCGCTTCTGTGATCAGAAATCCGCCGATCTGTTCCGGAAAAGCAGCCCCGGTGGGATGGTATTGTACCGAGTCCATAAACATTAGCTTGGCCCCGGCCCTGTAGGCCATGACCAACCCGTCACCGGTAGCGCCATAATGGTTGGTGGTATCAAAACCCCTGATATGCAGGCGGCCGTAACCACCAGTGGCAATAATGGTTGCTTTGGCCTTGACGACAAAATACTCTTCGGTCTCCAGGTTGTAAAGAATCGCCCCGGCACATTTACCTGATTTATCTAAAATTAATTCGATAGTAGGCATGAATTCGAGAACCGTGATGTATTGTGGGTAGTTGCGAACCTCGTCCATCAGCGTACGCATGATGATAGCACCGGTATAGTCCCGTGCAGAATGCATCCGCTTCCTGGAGGTACCGCCGCCATGGCGAACCTGCAAAGATCCATCTTCATTCTTATCCCAGACAACTCCAAGGTTCTCGAGCCATTGCACCACATCAGCTCCATTCTCAGTTAGGGCGCGGACCAGCTCAGGTTTGTTGTCAAAATGACCGCCACCCATGGCATCCAGGTAATGTATGGTGGGGGAATCCTGGGCTGTAACAGCTGCCTGCATGCCACCCTGGGACATCATTGAGTTGGCATCCCCTATGCGAAGCTTGGTAGAGATAATGGATTTGATTCCCTTTTGCTGGGCAATAATGGCTGCCGCACAACCTGCGCCACCGCCGCCGACAATAAGTAAATCTGTCTGGTAATCGGCCTTATTCAAATTAAAGAGTTTTGGATCAATACGCGAATGGGATTCCAACATTTCCGCTACTTCAGTGGTCATTATATCGTCTTTGTTGGGTCCAATGGCAATCTTTCTTTTTGAATCGGATTTATAGTCGGGGTGGAATTTAGTGAGTACATCCTCCCGTTCCTCAGCACTCATTGGCGGGAATACCGGTTTGCCGGTTTTGGCCAATTCAAACCTTTTGTTTCGAGATTGGGCAACCTTTTCCAAAGATGGTGTCATATATTCTGGATACATCTTATACTCCTTAATTCTTTTCTATATCCCTTTCATAATATTTCTTTTTTATCTCTGCTTTTTTCATCTTCATAAACTTTTTAAATTCTTTGTCAAATTTTCCACCCAAAGTTTCCTTTATCCGTTTCTCCAGTTGTTCACTTTTTTTATTCAGGTATTTGCCGTAGAGCCTCTTGGCGAGCATTCCTACATTGAAATGAGTGATTTCAGCCGGACAACGTATGGCACACATACCGCAGGAGAGACAATCGAATGAGAGATCCATGACAGTCTCAATATCTCCCCTCATGGCTGCATTGATGTAGTCCATTACCTCCAGATCCTGAGGGCAGGCCTTGGTGCAGGTGTTACAGGAAACACAACGGAAGATTTCGGGATATATTTTTTGAAAAGTAACGACATCCGGTTCAAGTTCATCAAGGTTGTACACGGGTTTTTGGGCGGGGATTGCGGGTAATTGTGACAGCCACATGCCCTCTTTTACCAGGGTTGTACAGGCAAGGCCGGTATAAATTTTATAATCATTGGGGAGGCGGTAAGCAGTGGCGCAGGCGCCACAAAATCCTTCCCTGCAGCCGGCCCCTCTCTTGATCTGGTATCCGGCATACTCTATGGCTCCCATAATGGTGGCATCTGCCGGTACCTTGTAGGCCTGGCCCATAATTAGTACGGTTACCATTTCCTTTACCGGAGTATCTCCCTTTTTACTTTTTTTCTCTTTTTTTGAAGTATCTTTGCTGGTAGCCATGAAATTCTCTCCTTTTAATATTCTTGAGGTAGATCCTTTAATTCGGCCCATGAATATACGGGTCCGTCTTTACAGATGTAGTGAGACCCAACGTTGCATCTGCCACACTTGCCGATGCCGCATTTCATCTTATTTTCAACGGTTGTA
>CBFDCH010000380.1:0-3619 GCA_965603235.1 uncultured bacterium
ATCCTCCCCAAGGAGCCAATTGATCACTTTTTTGTTGAAATCCACCATATCACCAAGTAGAAGAAGTATTACCCTTATTTTATAGAAATATTTTTCCTTTTTCAAATAGAGCGGCATTGTTATCAATTACATGGAACCTTTTTTTTTCCCAATCGTTTTAAGGATTAAATGGACGATTTGAGGCAATAAATAATGGAGGCAGATGATGGCAGATAAAAAAAATAACTTCAACAAAATCCAGGCGGCTTTTCTGGGCGGGCTTTTAATCGGAATTGGTCTTTTATTCCTGGTGGACAATTTCTTTTACTCTCTGAGTATGGGCGATCTCTGGCCCTTTTTTATGCTGGTCCCTGTGGCAGTGATGATTGCCGCCTGGCTGCAGAACAGGGAGAAATACGTGGGAATCTGGCTGCCGGTAACCATCCTGATTTTCTACATGGGTTATTTCCTGTGGCTCAACTCTACATCCTGGTCCAATGCTGAGACCACCTGGCCCAACTTCCTGGTGGGCCCGGGATTGGGATTTTTTGTGCTGTTCCTGTTTAAGAAAGAGTGGGGCTATATTATACCGGCCCTCACCCTGCTTATATTAGCGGGTATCTTTTACTCGGAATTGCTCGATAATACCATGGTATTTTCCCTGGGATTTATTGCCACCGGTATCATCCTGATATTAAAACCTGTGCTATTTCCCCCAAAAACAGAAAACAACACATAGTAATTATTCAACGCTAACCAGGATTATGGGAGAACCAATCAATCGTGTCGCAATTATCGCTCCGATCAAGGCACATCGAGATGTTTGAGTTAGAGTACTATCTTTTTTTACAGCTTCAATCGACGAAGGCGCAGGGCATTGGTCACAACACTTAGACTTGAAAAGGCCATGGCTCCGGCAGCCAGAATCGGATGGAGCTGCTGTAAAAAGCCGGGCGCCCACGGAAAAGGTGCCAGAATTCCAGCTGCGATTGGTATCAACAAGGTATTATAGCCAAAGGCCCAAAAAAGATTCTGCTTGATATTACGCATGGTGGCTTTTGAAAGGGTGATGGCCTTCGGTACACCGCGTAAATCACCCCCCATCAATGTGATCCCGGCCGTTTCCATGGCCACATCAGTACCCGTACCAATGGCAATACCCACATCGGCCTGGGCCAATGCCGGGGCATCGTTAATACCGTCACCCACCATGGCCACAAGATATCCCTCAGACTGTAATTGTTTGACTTTTTCAGCCTTGTCAGCTGGGAGTACTCCAGCAAAGATTCGCTTAATCCCGACCTCGGCTGCGATCGCTCTGGCAGTGACCTCATTGTCCCCTGTAACCATAACAACGGTTTGATCCATCTCTTCCATTTTGGCAACCGCCTCACGCGATTCCTCTTTTATGGTATCAGCCACACCCATCACTGCCAAAGCCGAATTGTCAATAGCCAGCCACATGATTGTTTTTCCCTTGGCCTCAAGGATCCTGGCTTTCGATTCAAGGCCTCTGGTGTTGATGTTTTCTTCATGCATCAGCAGCAAATTGCCGACCAGAATCGTATGTCCATCCACATCGGCCCTGATTCCATGGCCGGTTATTGCCTTGAAATTCTTAGGTTCAATCAGTTCTAATCCCCTCTTTACAGCTGAATTGACGATCGCCTCAGCCAGAGGATGCTCAGAGCCTTTTTCAGCTGATGCAGCAAAATACAATAATTGTTCATCCGTATACATATCGTTTTTATCGGATATAAAATCAGTCATCCACGGCTCACCCCGGGTTATGGTACCGGTTTTATCCAGGATCACAGCATTTAAACGATGGGCCTGTTCCAGAGCAGCACTATCCTTAAATAGAACACCCTTTTCAGCCCCCTTGCCTATGCCAACCATGATGGAGGTGGGCGTTGCCAGACCCATGGCACAGGGGCAGGCTATTACCAGGACGGCAGTCAACCTTATCAATGCAGCCACCAAACCTGCTCCGCTGACCAGCCAGATGCCCATAACCAAAAAGGCGGTGCCAATAACCAACGGCACAAAATAAGCAGCCACCCGGTCAACCACCCGCTGGATTGGTGCGCGGCTGCCCTGAGCCTGCTCAACCATTGATATTATCTGCGCCAAGGCTGACTCCCTGCCAATTTTGGTTGCCTCTACCTTTAACAAGCCCTGTTTATTAATGGTTGCTCCAAAAACAGTATCACCGGACTTGCGATCCGCTGGTATGCTTTCACCGGTAATCATACTTTCATCCACCGCCGAGTGCCCTTCTTGCACAACGCCGTCAACCGGAATTTTTTCTCCCGGCCTGACTACGAATATATCGCCTTTGATAACCTCAGAAACCGGAATATCATTTTCTTTGCCATCCCGAATAACCCTGGCGGTTTTGGGCTGCAGGCCCATTAATTTTTTAATGGCTTCGCTGGTCTGTCCCTTGGCACGAGACTCCAATAGTTTTCCCAAGACAATAAGGGTGATAATTAGCGCAGAAGTTTCAAAATAGACATGGCTGCCCAATTTTTCAGAACCCAGGGTCCTAGCGATCAAAACCGCAACACTGTAAAAATAGGCCACTGAGGATCCCAGAGCAACCAACACATCCATATTGGCACTGCCGTTGCGCAGGCTGCGCCAGCCGTTGACATAATAATCTTTACCTACATAAAACTGCACGGGTGTTGCCAGTAATAGGAACAACCAATTTACCCATCCAGCATGAGACCAGCCGCCCAGCAGATGAAAATCACGCGACATACTTAGAATAAAAAGCGGCAGAGAAAAAACCAGGCCAACAACCAACCGTTTCCATTGATGTCTGACCTCGGCTTGCCGGGCCGCGGCTTCGGCATCTTTCAGATCTTCATCCCCTGTTGTTACCACCACCTGATATCCAGCCCGGCCAACTCTATCAACCACTCTGTTAGTCAGGGTTTCCACATCAATGATGGCGGGATCATAAAACAGGGTCAATTTTTCGCTGGCAAAATTCACCTCTGCATTGGTTACCCCGTCTACCTTCTTTGAATTTCGCTCAACAGCAGCTACACAATTGGCGCAGGTCATGCCCACCACTGGGAAGGTGAGCTGTTTCTGCTCAGCCATTACTCCTCCGGCGCATAATTAATATCAATCAACAAGGCCTTGATCTCCTCCCAGGTGGCCGGCTCCTGCCATTCTACGGTTACCTGCTTGGACGCTTCATCCGCTGAAACACTGGTGACTCCGGCCAAATCACCCAGTTCCATCTTAATGGTATGGACACAGTGACCACAACTGATATTGGGAACCTTAAAGGTTTTACTCGGCATTTTGTCTCTCCTTTTTCCATAAAGCCCTCAACTTTTTATTCTTTAAATTGTACCATAAATCACTGACAGGTTGCCTGCAAACGTGTAAATAAGTCTGATACTATGGTATATTCCTGACAGGAGATGAAGATGAGAAAAATTGTTTTTGGCGGTTTACTCATATTGGTGTTTTCATTTACGGTTCTGGCCATCCCGGATTCGCAGGAGCAGACAAAAAAAGAGATTCTGACTGTGGTGCAGAAATTTTTTGATGTAATTGAAAACCGTGACCTGCAGCTGGCCAAAAAGATCATGATCTCCGGCGGAAACACTTTTTCCAT
>CBFDCH010000381.1:0-3615 GCA_965603235.1 uncultured bacterium
ATTCTTTGGATTATCCAATATCTTTTTGCTCACAGTATAATGATAGTATATATGCTATCACTTTTCAAGAATAAAATGGAGAAATTGAAATATTATTGGGTGGAGAAGTTACAGAGCCTACTCCTCAATATCTGACAGTTTGAGGCGGACTTGCCTCCACTCCTTCAGCCAGCGTTTGTAGGTGGTTTCTATGACGGGATCGGTGGAGTCCACTTTGAGTCTTTTTAATTTTTTCTCAGACACCCGGGATATCTGGCTGGCGATCAGACTGAAAATACCCAAGATCATGAAGTGATTGCCGGTAACAAAGGCGCGGGATGGGCTCAAGGGGTAACGGCCCTTGGTGTAAAAAATGATGATGGCCATGGAAACAGCAAATAGGACAATGAAAATAATGGCGGACTTCATGTTGTAATGAATGGTGTCCCGCAACTTTTTAAGGTGCTCACGGGTTCTTAAAACGCCGCCTGTTTCACGTATGAAATCCTGACGCTTACGCACATTGAGCCACAACATTACCGCAATCATGATACCCGCACCCACACTCAGGAACCAGGTGTCCAGGGTATAGGGCAAACTGCTTTTCCATAAATAGATAAATGTATCCATGATCTCTCTCCGTTTTAGAGTGTTTTTTTATAGATATGCCACAAACACTAACAGAAATCAAATTAGGGAAAGGGTTTTATTTTTTTAAGCGGGAGATGATTTGTTTGATGCGGGGCTGGTTTATGTCTATTTTCAGGGATGCCTCAAATGCTTTTAAGGCCTCCGGCCGGTTGTTCAGCTTGAGGAAGGTGTGGCCAATGAGGTTGATTAAACGGGTATTGCTATTGTAGATTTGATTGGCCTGTAAAAGTTCAGTTAGAGCTTCCTGATACCGTTTTAATCCGTATAGCGCTTCCCCCTTGATGCGGTGTAAGGGGAAGCTCATATCTTTGTGGTTTTTCAGTTGGTCCACCCGGCGTAAAATCTGAGTATAATCTCTTAGTTTCAATTCCAGATCCAGCAGGTCCAGCAATCCCCTGGTAAAAAAGGGATTCATAACCACACTTTTTTCTATCAAGGATTTGGCGCTGCTAAAATCACCAATATTCCGTGATTGCACTCCCAGGATATAATTGAGGTAATAGGCATTTTTACTGAGACGACGTGAATACATCTCCGATGGTTTGGCGATCCCGGCCATGGGGGAGATAATAAAGGGGGCGACCTTTACATCAGCCACCCTGCCTTTTGGATCGAACAATTTTAGCGTGATTTCATAATAGTCGGGACTCAGCTTTTCAGCTACCGGCTGGAATAGTATATGAATGTTTTTATTAAAGGGTTGGTCTTTTAGGGCCAAGACGCCACTTTTTTTAAAGGGATTCCGATCACTCAGGGCTTTTGCCTGCCATTGCACATACCCTTGTTGCCAAAAGGAGCGGTCTATCTGGTATATTCCAATCAATACCTGTGGCGTTTCATCTGCAGCAAAGTTTTTCCCAGGATCCAGCGAAATTTTATGGTTGTTAAAACGATAGGCAAAAAAATATTGTTTGCCCATGGCCTCACTCTTGTAAGCCAGCAGGGGTGAGGCCAGAAAGGGCTTGTTCTCCGGCGCCGGTACCTCGACCGGTTTGTCAAAGTAAGTAAATTCATTCCCCGCCCTGTTTTGGATAAAAACCAGAAGCTGGTAGTTTCCAGGCAGGACAGGAAAGGAGTCATGAATGACAATGCCCCCTGATTTAAGGGTGGCAATGGTTGCTTCATCGAAAAAGTAATCAAATTTCTTTTTATACTCGTAAACCACATGCTCCCCCTGGCGCAAACCCACCACCAGATGGTAGTTAAAATAGTACTTCTCTTTTATCTTATGAAAATTGATGGAAATCTTTTTCGGTTTTATGGTGAAATTAATCAAATTTAAACCGCTCTCTTCATCTTTGTTCACCGATACCAGACGTGAATTATTCACAAAATCGATCGATGATTTTACATCCACAAAACCCTTGTATTTCAGAAAATTTGTGGCATAGGAGGCGTTGATTTTTTTTATTGGTGATTTATAAATATTGGCCATGATGATGGGATTTTGCAGGTCAGGTTGATAGGCATAGGGCACTTTGTTGGGGAGCATTGAAAGTGAGGGAATGGCCAGCTTTGGGGCAAGCTTTTGTATTTTCTGATACATGGTTCTAAAATCTGAGGTATTTATAACATCACCACTCACGAACAGTGAGGCGGGTCCATCAGCCAAGGGACTATACAACACCCACTCACCCACACCGTGACGGCGGAAGAAGGTGATATGAAAGTAGGTGGGCAGGGAGAGGCTTTTGTCGCCATAGTAATACCAAATCTGAGTAGGATGCAGGTTTACCTGGTTGTCAACAGTCTCAATGCTGTTCGGCGGGCCCAGGACCATGTAAATCCGGCCCATATCGGTTTTCCAGCCAGGCCTGGGCGTGCCCCGTTTGAAAAACTTATTGACATAGCGAAAGCGCTGTTCAATTTGCTCCTGATATTCATTTTTGTCCGTGCCGGAAGTGGGATCCCGCTGTTGCCAGAATATTTTTATAAAAAGATCGCGGTCTTGAATTGTAGGCAAACCAAGGAATATCTTTATTTCCTCAGCAGAAGCAATATAGGCTACCATGTTCAGCCAGTTTTGATATCTGGCATTCAGTTGTTTGTGATTTTTGTCCGCTTCAAAACCTATAAACGGTTCACCTTTTTTTGTTGTTTTTTGCGGCCACAGGTGTAAACAGAGGGTGATGATCAATAGTGTAACAGCAATTCGTTTCATAGTGCTCATATTATAATATGATCAATTCTCAAGTCAAGTGATAGATTCTGACAAATATTACCCGCTGGGCCCAGAGAATAGAGGATTGTTGTTGAAATGTATTTATAGATTCATTAAAATAATAATTGTCGGAATTAACCTGAACTATTTGATGGACATGTCAATGCACTATCTAGGAAAAAATATCAAAACATATTCATGGTTAATTACCATTTTTTTATTGACATTATTCTCACACTCTCCGCTTTTCTCTGAAGAAACACGTCTATGGAGCCGGTTACAGCATCAGGTTAAATTTAAAAGTTTATCGGTGGAGCATGGCCTGTCACAGAGTTCGGTGCTGTCCATTTACCAGGATAGCAAGGGATTCATGTGGTTCGGCACTCAAGACGGCCTGAACAAGTATGACGGCAATCGCTTTACCATCTTCAAACCGGTACCGGGAAATCTTAAAACACTGAAAAACAATATTGTACTTGACATTTTGGAGGACCGACAACATAACCTATGGATTGGGACCAATAGTGGCGGATTGAACCTGTTTGACTGCCGCAGTGAAACATTTACCTCTTTTACCTTCGATTCCAATAATCCGGACAGCTTGGGCGATAATGAGGTGAACGTACTCTGTGAAGACCGTAAAGGAGTCCTTTGGATTGGCACAGGAGGTGGTGGTCTGAACCGGCTGGTACCGGCACCTGGTCATGGTAGTGAGACGAAATTTGTCCGCTATCAGACAGATGTCAGCAATCCCAAAAGTATCAGCAGCAACCAGGTGATTGCCATCTATGAAGATCATCTTGGTACGTTGTGGATAGGCACTG
>CBFDCH010000382.1:0-3607 GCA_965603235.1 uncultured bacterium
CCCCAGCTCAGGGACGTTAGCAGAGGCATTACATTATTCCCTCAGTGTAAAGGGGAAGCGGGTGCGCCCACTCCTGTTTCTTACACTATTGGAAGCCTTCCAGCACGATGCAAAGAAATACCTCGATATTGCCTGCGCGATTGAATATATCCATACCTACTCACTTATCCACGATGACTTGCCGGCCATGGATGATGATGTGTTGCGGCGTGGTATGCCCACGGTTCATGTTCAATTTAATGAAGCCATAGCCATTCTGACCGGAGATACATTGTTGACCATGGCTTTTGAAAAAATTTCCTCAACCCGGCTCAACCCGGCCAAAAGCATAAAAATCATTGAAATACTCACAAAATGTATCGGCCCCGAAGGTATGGCCGGAGGCCAGGTGCATGACCTGGAATTCCAGGGGGACAAGGAGAAAATCCTACATATTCACCACATGAAAACAGCCGAATTGATCAAAGGGACAATATTGTCAGCAGCAGAAATTGTGGGCCTGGAAAGCCCGGACCTGCTTACCTTATCTGAAGCCGGCATTGCCATTGGCATCGCCTTTCAAATGGCTGATGACCTGCTCGATGTTGAAGGGAATGAAGAAAAAGTTGGCAAAAAAGTGAGCAAAGACAAAAGTAATCATAGCCCGAACGCTGTTTTGTTTTTTGGCAAACAATATGTCAATGAGGAGATAAACCGGTTGTATCAAAAAACCCTCGGTCTGTTGGAGCAGCTAAAGGTCACCTTTCCGCCCTTCCTGCAATTAATGAAAAAAATGGTATACAGAGAGAAATAATGGCAATACTGGATCAAGTCGAATACCCCGAAGATTTAAAAAATCTATCCTTTGAAGAACTGGATGCCCTTTCCAAGGAGGTCAGAGAATTAATCATAGAAGTGGTGTCAAAGAACGGAGGCCACCTCTCATCCAACCTGGGGGCGGTTGACCTGACCATTGCCCTGCACCGGGTATTTGAAGCCCCGACGGATAAAATTATCTGGGATGTGGGCCACCAGAGTTATACCCACAAAATTTTAACCGGCAGAAAAGATAAAATCTTTTCTATACGCAAAAAAGGCGGATTGGTGGGTTACCCGGATATTTTTGAAAGTGAATATGATGCCTTAAACACCGGTCACGCTTCCACATCACTGGCATTTGCCTCCGGTATGGCCGTTGCACGCAACAGAAATAAAAAGAAATTCCACATCGTACCCGTTATCGGAGACGGCGCCCTAACCGGGGGAGTTGCACTTGAAGCACTAAATCATATTGGCCAGATTAAACCTCGATTAATTATTATTCTGAATGACAATAAAATGTCGATTGCCCCCAATGTGGGCGGTATTTCCAAACATTTGAATTATCTGGTTTCGGGCCGCCCCTACATCCGCTTAAAGGAGTTTGTCCAGTCCTTGCTTAATGCCATCCCGGGGATCGGCAGACCGATGGCAGATATTGCCAGAAAGGTTGAGATCCTGGTTAGAACCATGATCGTACCCGGATCTCTTTTCGATGAGTTGGGAGTGAAATATATCGGCCCCATAAACGGCCATGATTTCAAGGAAATGACCAAGGAATTCGAAGAGGCGAAAAAATACGATTACCCGGTATTGCTCCATGTGGTAACTGAAAAAGGTGCCGGCTACAAACCCGCGTCGGAAAATCCATGCTCTTTTCACTCATCGGCCCCTTTTGATATTGCCAATGGTAAGTTTCTCCTAAAGGGGACCGTTCCTTCCTATTCAAAAATATTTGGCGAAACGGTTCTCAAGCTGGTAAAAAAAGACAAAAGTATCATGGCCTTGACAGCGGCAATGCCTGAAGGAACAGGCCTTGATCTGGTGCAGAAAAAATTCCCCAATAATTTTTATGATGTTGGCATTGCAGAGCAATACATGTTTGACTTTGCCGGCGGCCTGGCGCTGGGAGGCATGAAGCCGATTGTCGGGATATATTCCACCTTTCTCCAGAGGGCCATTGATCAAATTATTCACGATATCTCTCAGATGAACCTGCCCGTTGTCGCCGGTATTGACCGGGCCGGCCTGGTGGGTGGCGACGGTTCCACGCATCAGGGTATTTATGATATATCATTACTCCGTCCCCTCCCCGACCTTGTATTAATGGCCCCAAAGGATGAAAATGAATTGCAGCATATGATTTACACTGGAACCAGGCTGAAAAGACCTGTTTTTATTCGCTACCCTAAGGAACCGGGTATCGGGGTGGATATGGATCGGCAATTCAATGAAATCCCTCTGGGTAAAGGTGAGATAATAAGAGAAGGTAAGGATGGTGTGGTTGTGGCCGTGGGACCATTGGTTTACCGGGCCAAAGAAGCACTGGAAAAACTGGCGGATCAGCATAATATCAATTTAACATTAATCAACATCCGTTTTATCAAACCTTTGGACACTGAATTAATTCTAACATCCCTGCACCGGAAAAAAACCCTCATTGGCAAAAAAAACAAGATTGTAACCATTGAGGATGGTATCCGCAATGGCGGGTTGAGCACTCTGGTAAGGGAATTGGTAATCAGTGAAAAAATCAAAAATTATGACCTCCTCTCCCTGGGAGTACCTGAGGAGCATATTAAGGTGGCCTCGAGGGAAGAGTTACTGGCCGAGTACCATCTGAATGCCGAAGGTATTTATCAAGAAATCAAACAACTTTTCAGTAAATAAATCACAAGAGGTTCACCCTGCGGCAAATTGCCGGATAGTTGCTTGCAATTCCTCCATCAATGATTCGATCTCACCCGGTTTCCCTTCCGCTATAATACGTAAAATTGGCTCCGTATTCGAGGCGCGGACATGGAACCAGTAGCCTGACCGATCGATTCTCAAGCCATCCAGCATGTTGCCATCCGGGTATTTCTCCTTGAGCAGTGAAACAATGCGGTTGGCCCCGGTCATGGAAAAGGGCATTTTGCTTTTAACTATTTTGAAATCCGGATAGGTGGATATTATCTCAGACACTTTTTTACCGTTTTTAGCCAGTGTTTCCAGAGTAAGAGCCATGGCGGTGAAAGAGTCTCTGCAAAAATGAATTTCCGGGATAATGACTCCTCCATTCCCCTCGCCGCCGGCCAATGCGCCGGTTTCCTTCATTTTTTCAACAACATTAATCTCACCCACAGCTGATTTTTCGATGGAGAACCCATGTTTTTTGGCTACAAAGTCCACCACATCGGAGGTGGACAGGTTTACCACGATCTTTCCGGGATTCTTCCCTTTTAAATATCCGTCAAGGGCAATGGCCAGGCCGTAATCACCACTCAGGGGATGGCCGTTTTCGTCCAGAATTACCAGGCGGTCGCCGTCTGAATCCTGGGCAAATCCAACATCAAACTCGCCCTGCCTGATGATATCCGAGGCCTTGGTCAGGTTTTCCGGTAAACATTCCGGTTTTCTGGGAAAATAGGTGCCAATGCGGTTATTGATTATTTTTACCCGGCAGCCAAGTGCCTCTAAAAAATCTTTATCAAACCGGCTGCAGGCTCCGCCACCCGGGTCCACCAGAACCTTTAATTTCCTCTCCCGAATGGTCTCCACATCTATCATCTTTAAGATTTTGTCACGATGGATGGAAAAGGCTTCCTCT
>CBFDCH010000383.1:0-3604 GCA_965603235.1 uncultured bacterium
CCGCTACCTGGTGCGGGAACACCATTTAAAGAGCCAGGAATTGGCCCCCGGTCAATTTTATACTGAGGAATAATATTATCGTTATTTTTGTAATAAAACGACCAGGCGGACCGGTCCACTTTGCCACTCAACATTGGCACACAATTCCTCAATAATAATCTTGCTGTCACCGCTGCCACTGACTTCCAGTTGTTTGAGGTTTGCATCTTCAAAAAGGGGAGAGAGTTGTTCTTTCAGGTGACCTGTGTCGTGGCCCATCAAAACTTTAGCGGCTGAGTTAATATATAGTATCTCTCCTGCCGGGTCGAACAGGAGAAAACCATCTTTGCTGATCTCCATTACCCGTTGTAAAGCATCTCGTAATGAACTGGCGGTTGTATTCATCTGGTAGAATCCCAAAAATTGTCTGATCTTGGGTTTCACCTCTTCCTCATATTTGAGGGGTTTCAGAAAATAGGCAGTAGCCAGTTCTTTATCCAGGATTTTATGGAGTACCGGTCTGTCTCTGCTACCGGATTGGATGACCCGTATGGCATTGGGATAATCGTTCTTGACAATTTTTAACAACTCCTGTCCGCCCACAACAGGCATCATCAGGTCTGATACTATAACCGCTACTTTATGCCTGACCAACAGGTCCAAAGCTTGCTTGCCGCTGTCTGCCACCAGGAGTTCATAGGGTTCGTCGGCAAGCTCCCGTTGTAAAGTTTTCAGTGCGAACTTCTCATCATCAACAAAGAGCACTTTATGTTGTTTTTCACTCATTTTCTCACTCATGATATTAGTATAGTTATTTTAGACAAACGTCAAGTATTATTTGTCCATTTTTTATTATTTATGGCTTTTATTTACTTCTTCGTAAAGAATTGCAGCGGCTTCACCAGCGTCGGTTTGGTTTTCTTCAAGTATGGTTCCGGGTTCCTCTGTTCTTTCATCGCTGCCCAAAAACATGGCCTCTGATACGGTCTGACCAACTTCCCGGGGAGGGAGAAAAGCCACGGCCAATTTGGTGTTTCCCCGAATTCCTTCCAGATTGGTTACTACGGTGTATGTCTTTTTTTTATCAGAAACCCGGGTGATGTGGAAATTACCCTGTTTGCTTATATTTTGAACTTTTAGCACCACCAGGATTCTGGGGTCTTTGGTGGTGTCGTATGACATTGTTTCGCTTATTTTATTCCTTTTTTACCTGTCGATTTTATTGACTTGGCGCTGGCATTATCCTTAGTGGCAATCCACTCGCCAGTGAAGTAGTTGTCTGCAGCGGTGTATCGTTTGGAATCTCCGGACATATTTTGATGATTTAAAAATGATCCGGTATATTCATAGGTGATCTGGGGAAATATCAGGGTGAAGGTAACATTATTGCCGTCTATAGTATAGGTTCCGGAACCACCGTCACTGTCGGTTACTGTCCCGCTGTCCAGGTCCCCGGTAAAGGTAAGGGTTACGCTAAAGTTACTTCTGTCGGAATAAACTTCTGACACGTACCAGGTGCCACGGATATCGTATTGAATGTCGGCATAAACCGTGAAAACATGATTAGTTGTCATAGTAAACGTACCGGTTGGTTCAACCAAAATATTGTCCAATCTTACTGACAGGTTTCTGTACCCGTTCAGCAGGCTGAAATTATAATTGATCTGGTCGCCGCTATTATAGTAATAATACCCTTGTCCCGGGGTTCCGGTCACACCCTCCTCCGTCAGCACTGTCAAACTCAATTCACCGGTTCCCTTAAACGCATAGGCGGTCAGGAAGTGATGATGCGCAACAGTGACCGTACCACTGGGATCTCTCTCATTACCGTCCAGAGTGACCTTCAAATCTGTGTAGCCGTTGAGCAAGCTAAAATTGTAATTTATTTCATCACCAGCTTTATGTTCATATTCACCAGCCACCGGCGTGCCGTTAACACCATTGTAAACGGTGACTGTTACTGTATAAATTTCCTCGGCAACTTCTTCGGCTTCCTTGCAGCTGGAAAGGGTGAGTGTCCAAAATATAAGACCCAAACCCGATAAAATTATCAATGTTCTTTTCATTTTCATTCCTCTCTCATTAAAACTTTATACCCAGGCCAAGGGAGAGCTTTAGACCGCCCAGGTTGATTTTTGTGTCATCTATCGTATGGGTAGCGAATGCATAACTGAAAACAAATTGTGTGTAGATGTTTTTGTACACACCGTAGGATATTCCCAGGTTTCCTATAAAACCTGTACCCGATTCTTCACTTTCTTCAGAACTTAAAAATTTGTTGGTACTGATTTTTGTCTTTGTTGATTCAATGTTGTGGCTGATATGGCAGGCACCCAATTCAAGATTTAATGATAACTTGTCAACATAACCCACATAAAAACCGATTCCTCCGGAAAATATTTGTTTTTTTGTCGAACGTCTTCCAGCAACATCGGCTTCGGGTTCACCCTTGTTGCTCCATTCGGTCCAGTCATGGGCTGCCGGGAGATAACCAAAGCCCCCCCACAAATATAGATTGCCCCTGAAGGTCATCGTTACTTTACCCTCAGGCATAAATTTATCTCTACCGTACAATGCCTGGTAGCTACTATCTGCCACGGACATGTAGGTGCCATAGGCAACGATTGTAAATTTTGTCTTAGCTGGTAAAAACAAGGGTAAACATAGGGAAATTACCAGTACAAACAGCAATGCTCTTTTCATTTATACCTCCTGACTCGACAAAGGGATTCTGCAAGGTTTCACTCTTTGCGCTCCAGATATTACCTTGTCCCAAATTATACCCAATTTATTTGATCTATGGAAGGGGGATAGTCATTTACTTCCATACTTTTTTAGACAACCCGTGTTTAAGATTGGTTTCAACCCTGCGAATTTGGTTTTAAAAAAAATGGGAAACCATCCTCAGTTCTATTAAATTGGAGGTCAAGCCATGAAATCCGGGATGATAAAAAAAGAACACTTGCTTTTTATCGCGATTTACGTTAAACCGTTGGGTATGAAGAAATGGTTGCTTGTACTTGGCCTGATTGGAATATTTTTTGTCCTCTCCTGGCTTAACAAAAATAAATTACAAAAACGTTTCCCCATTCTGCAGCGTATTGACAGGACGGTTAGATTGGCGGCCTGGATAATCCTTCTGGTATATGCTCTGGTCATTATCTCCTGGCTTTTTTGATAGAAATTATTGTTATGGGTGCCGCTATTATCGGCCAGGGCAGGGTAGAAATCCCTTCCCATGCTGATAAGTGCCTGGGCTGGCTAAGGAATATTGGTAAATGGAAACAAAAATGAGTCATCCGATATTAAGCTCCTTCAATCCCGCTACTCTTGAAGTGGTGGGAGAGGTTAACCAGACCCTGCCTGTTCAAGTGGAAACTTTTGTGTCCAGTAGTTATCAGGCTTTTCCGGCCTGGAAACAGAGGACATTAAAGGAGCGGGCCAAAATATTAATGAGAGCCCAGCAATTGTTGCTGCAACAGGGGAATGACTTTGCTGAATTGATAACCCTGGAAATGGGGCGGCCCTTTTTTGAATCTTTTGGTGTTGAGCTGGAAGCCAGCCTGGATATGATCGGCTATTACGCCCGTCAGGGGATTCGAATGTTAAAGGATCACTCTGTGCC
>CBFDCH010000384.1:0-3603 GCA_965603235.1 uncultured bacterium
AGGCCCTGGACCAGAGTTCTTTATCCAAGTCCTCGCCGGACCAGAGTTCCGGCTGCCCGGGAATAAAAACTATAGATACAAGAAGAAATAAAACAATTGCTTTATATCGCACTGTTGCCTCCATAAAAATTAATACATCGCTTTGACGGTTATGTCAATTGTAAATCCTCGCTAAAATTTTAGAAGTCTAAGTGACAGAAAAGTGGGATTGGAGTGTTAAAAATACGATTCTTTACAACAAAACGGAAAAAAATGCGTAGAAGCTATATGTGACCTTCACAAAAACTATGGCAACGAACGAACAATTAAAAGCGAAACTTGGTTTTTTCCCCCTGACCAGTATAGTGGTGGCCAACATGGTTGGAGCCGGAATTTTCACCACCTCTGGTCTGTTAATGAAGGATCTGGGTAATCCCGTGATTATGCTGCTCTTGTGGATTGTCGGCGGCATCATTGCCATGTGCGGCGCACTATGTTATGGCGAGTTGGGCGCCGCTTTTCCGGAAGCAGGCGGAGAATATACCTTTCTCTCCCGCATTTTCCATCCCCGCCTGGGCTTTTTGAGCGGCTGGGTCTCCTTCTTTGTCGGCTTTTCAGCTCCGATAGCCTCATCGGCTATCGGCTTCAGTGAATACATAACCCGAGCTTTCCCGGGATTGCTCAGGCTGGGATGTTTCTCCCCGGAACTGGAAGCACTGATGTTGAAAAAAATTCTTGCCATCACGGCAATTATTATTTTCACCCTGATTCATATCAGGGGAATTGAATTCGGGGCAAAGATCCAAAACTACCTCACCCTGCTAAAAGTCGCTTTAATTGTGGGTTTGGTGATGTTAGCCTTCGCGTTTGGCCAGGGGGATATCACTCACCTGGCTGGAGGGAGGGACTTTGTTTTTAATCTTTCCGGCTGGAAAACCATTGGCCTCTCCCTGATGTGGATCATGTTTGCCTACAGCGGCTGGAATGCCTCGGCCTATATTGGGTCGGAAATAAAAAATCCGGTTAAAAATTTACCCCGTTCCCTGATTGCGGGTACAGGGATCGTTATTGTATTGTATATTGCCCTCAACACATTTTATATTTATGCCCTGCCTCCCGAGGGGATGGAGGGGGTGATTTCCATCGGCGGCGCCGCAGCTGGGAGCCTGTTCGGCAAAGCGGTTGAGACAACATTCTCTGTTCTTATCTCCTTTGCATTATTTTCATCATTAAGCGCGTTTATTATTTTAGGGCCCAGGATATACTATGCCATGGCCAGGGATGGCTACTTTTTCCGGTTTGCCGCCACAATACACCCCCGCTACAAGGTGCCGGCCAAATCAATTATGCTGCAGGCCCTCATCGCCATTATCATGGTATTTTTTGGCAGCTTTGATCAGATTTTAACTTACATGGGTTTTTCGCTGGGAATATTCCCGGTTTTTGCAATTTTTGGCATATTTAAACTCCGGCGCCGGCAAAAAAGTAAATTTAAGGTTCCCGGATTTGCGGTGGTGGGTACATTTTACATCCTGATAACAATAACAATGCTCACACTCTCTTTCTTTGAGCGCCCCACGGAATCGACCATCGCTTTGCTCACAGTACTGGCGGGTTTCCCCATGTTTGAATTATTTAAAAAGTTGAACAAAAATAAAGCCGTCAAAACCGTCGGGAAAATCTAATCGAGCAAATCTTCAGGTTTCAGAAAACACCGCGATTCCACATCTTTAATCATAAGCTCCCAGTATTCCTTCAGGCATGGAGGATTCTCCAGACTATCCTTAATATAAGAACGATCTGCCAGAGAGAGATCGAGAACAGCCGTGATCATCTCTTCCTGATAGAACCCCGCTTCCGCCAGCGGCAGGCCATTGGGATCACGAATAAAAGAATCGCCACTCGATATCTTTTTGCCATCCGGTGACTGACCCACAGTATTGGCCACGCAATGAAAAATTTTACTATTGGGTCCCACAGGTTGTTGGGCCCTGCCGGAAATCCTCTTCCAATTAACAGCTTCTACATCATCCGAACTGCAGGAGGGGTGAAATAGGATCTGAGCCCCGGCCATGGCAGGGATGCGGTAAAGCTCCGGATGGCGGCCATCGCGGCAAATGACCAGCGTACATAGGGTCCCATCAATATCAAAGAGAGATAGTTGATTGCCGCCGCTGCAACAGGCTTTCTCATCCTCGCCGGCCATGTTTATCTTGGCATATTCGTGTATAATTTTCCCTTCCGGGTTTATTACATGGGCCAGGTTTAGATACCGTCCTTTTCTTTTTTGAATAGAGCCGGCAATCACCCATATTTTCTTCTCAAAAGCTGCAAAAGCCACATCTGCTAATGCCTGCTGAATTTGAGAATCTGCCAGGCCAACCACATAGGGGAAAAAATAACTGGTTATATTGGCCTCAGGGAATAATACCACCTGGCTGCCCTCTGCAGCCGCTCTATCAATGTAAAACATACACTTTTCCAAGTTGGTTTCCAGTTTCTGAGCCCAATGGAGCTGGATACAGGAAACCTGGATCTGTTTTTCTTCATCTTTTTGAAACAATTCAATTCACCTATGTCTGATTAAAGTAATATTTGTCAATAAATTTTTCCTGCACAGTGAAAGACCAATGAACATCGCGTATAAATTCAGCCGCCTCCACAATTTTTTTCCTTTTGATCAGGGAGATAATTTTCTGATGTTCTTCCACAGAAGAGAGCTCCCACTCTTTTATCCACTTTTCCCGGCGAGGGAAATCATACAATCTTTTTTTTAATGTATGTAGAATGGTGCCCAGGATTTCATTCTGGCTTAGCTGAACAAATGTATTATGGAAATCGAGGTTCTTTCGAAAAAAAAGGTCATAATTTTCCCTGTCCAGGGCATCTCTCATCTCCTGGTTCAATTTTTCCATGCGTGATATATCTTCTGTCCTGGATGCTGCTTCAGAATGGATCAAGGCTGAGCTCTCCAAGGCGCCAATCACCTGATAATAGTTGCGGATATCCTGCCTGGTAAGAGAATTTACATAAATACCCCTGCGCGGGAGTATGGTAACAAAACCTTCCATTTCCAATTGGATAAGGGCATCGCGCAGCGGCGTTTTACTGATGCCCAATTTTTTACTGAAGGCATCCATGTTAATAGCAGAGCCGGGTTTCAGCTTCTTTTTATTAATTTGCCCTCGCAGGTAATCATACACCTGCTCCTTTAAGGATTTAATATTGAGCACATTTTTTGCAGTCATTCTGTTTATCTTATTATAATTTAAAATTAAAATCAACATTGACTTCCAATCCACTATCTGATATATCAGATATCAGTTGTCTCAATGAAAACAGACGGAAAAATATTCGATATTAAACGGTTTGCCATTCATGACGGGCCTGGAATCCGTACCACAATTTTCTTTAAAGGGTGTCCGCTAAACTGTTCCTGGTGCCACAACCCGGAAGCATTGGTGGAGCAAACCGGGCGCGATATTAAAGTGGAACAATTATTGGGTGAAATCCTCAAGGATGCCATTTTTTACGAACAATCGGGCGGTGGCGTCACTTTTTCAGGCGGAGAACCATTACTTCAACCCCAATTCCTTCTCAATGCTGTTGAAGCCTGCAAAAACG
>CBFDCH010000385.1:0-3599 GCA_965603235.1 uncultured bacterium
ACCAGATATCAATACCAGTCTCGAAAACTTCTGTGTTTCCAGTTTGAACACCATTCGTTTTGGCCTGAAGGGATTAAAAAATGTGGGAGACGCGGCGATTAGTAGTATCCTGCAGGCCAGGCAAAAGGATGGAGATTTCACCTCATACTCTGATTTTATTACCCGGGTTGGCCTGACGAAGGTGAATAAAGCAGTTCTGGAAAGTCTGATAAAATCTGGGGCCATGGATTGTTTTGGAATAAAACGGCGTGCTCTATTTGAGAGCGTGGAGAAAATCATCAGACAGGCCTCCTATATTGATCGCAACGGCAGCAAGAAGCAATTGCGCCTTTTTTCAGAAGAAGAAGGGGTTGACCAGATTGTAATCCCCAAAGATTGTCTCGATGGAGAAGAGTGGAGTGAGAGTGAAATTATTAAGGGTGAAAAAGAGATAACTGGAATATACATCTCCCATAACCCAGTGGAGAAATTTGCCAACGAGATCCGTAAGGTTTCCAACACCAGTATTTCCTTGATCTTGTCAAATGAATTTCAAGGGGAAATTGTTCGCTTGGGAGGAGTAATTACGGAATCCAAGCAGAGGAAATCAAAAAAGGGTGACCTGTACGGGGAATTTTTCTTTGAAGATTTAAGCGGCAGGATTAAGGTACTTGCCTTCAAGGATCGCTGGGAAAAACTTAAGGATAACTTTAAATTGGATTTTCCCTACTTTCTGGAGGGCCGCTTACCGGATGCCGTCGATATGAATCCCAATATTTATCTGGAGAGTTTGACTGAGCTGGAAGTGTTTTTAAAGAAAAAGGCGCGTAAAGTTATTATTAAAATTGATTACCACCTATTAAATGATGCCTTTAATGCAAAATTATTGGAAACAATTGAGCGAAATAAAGATTCTGTTCCCTATGTGATTATGGTCCGAATGGCAGATGGATTTCAGACAATGATTGGGGCTGATGATGTTAAAGTGGGATTAAAACCAACGGTTTTGATGAAAAAAGAGCTTGAAAAGTTGACCGGAGAAAATACCGTAGAAATTTTGTTTTAAATTCCCTTTCACTGATATTCTTTAATGAACGCTTCTATCTTATGGTGTAAAAGGGTATTCTGGTACGTCTCAGCTTTGTTGCGAGATGGTATTTGTTTTGAGATGATTTTATAAAATCCATTTTTAAAGTAAATAGAGAAAGATAATTCAGGCATTAAACGTCGCACTTTCTTTAATAGGCTGTAGGCGTTTCTTTTCACAGAGAAGGCCCCTGCCTGGAGATAAAAACTCGCCTGGCTTGTGTTTCTTATGTGAAGATCAGGGATTTTCTGTGCGGGCTTTACAATTTTAAGTGCCACCCGGGCAGTGCCCAGATTTTCCATATCAATCATTCTGGCGGCTTTTAAAGACAGATCAATAATGCGGTTTTTTACAAATGGCCCCCTGTCGTTGATACGAACGATGATTTTGTGGTTATTGTCAAGGTTTCTCACTTCAACAAAGGTGTTAAAGGGGAGGGTCTTATGAGCGGCGGTTAATTTGAGCATATCATAAATTTCACCATTGGCAGTTCTCCTGCCATGAAAATTTTTCCCATACCAGGAGGCGATACCTGTCTGAAAAAGAGTTTGCGTATCACTTCGGTATGTTAGCGACATATCTTGAGGAGTGGTAATTCTATTTGTTTGGCTCGGATCCGAGGCGCAAAAACCAAGAGCTAAAATTGTCAGGATTATGGCCAGCGATTTAAATTTCATTGAAAAATTGAACAATGTTATTGCAGATATTAACTCTGTTCAGCATCGTGTTCTTTTTTTATGCCTAGGCGATTCATTTTTTTGTGAAGGCCCTGATATGTCATTTTAAGTTCTCTGGCAGTTTTTGATTTGTTCCAATTGTTCTTTTTTAACAAGCGGATGATCATTTCTTTTTCTGATTCTTCCGGATTTATGGGAGTATAAAATTCAGAAGTTTTGGTAAAGTCATCCACATTGTATTTTATTTCGTCAGATAAAATATCAAAGGTAATCATCTCACAGTCGTCAGTCAGATTGACGATGCTGTTTACTTCATTTTTTAACTGGCGGACATTGCCCCTCCATGGATAATTGAGAAGAACTTCAAAGGCTTTAACAGAGTACCCGCTGATATTTTTATTGTTTTCCTGGCAGAATTTATTGGTAAAATAATTAATAAGCAGAGAGATGTCCTCTTTTCTTTCCCGCAGGGGTGGAATTGAGATGGTTCGGTGAACCAACCTGAAATACAAATCCTCACGAAATTTATTCTCACTGATAAGTTTTTTTAAATTTTTATTTGTTGTAGAGATAACTCTAAGATTGACAGTTACAGGAGTTGTTCCTCCCAACCGGTAAAATTCATTTTCTTGCAGTGCTCGTAGTAATTTGGATTGTAGATTTAACGGCATGTCCCCGATTTCATCAAGGATGAGGGAGCTGCCGGATGCCAGTTCGAGTTTTCCACGTTTTTTCTGGTAAGCTCCTGTAAAAGCACCTTTTTCGTAGCCGAACAATTCTGATTCAAGGAGTGTCTCGGGTATTGCTGCACAATTGATTCCTATTAGTTTCTCGCTATTCCTTGGCGAGTATTTATGAATAAGTTTGGCTAAAAGTTCTTTGCCTGTGCCACTCTCACCCTGGATTAAAACGAACATGTTGCTTTGAGCAATCTTTTTGGATTGATTGATGATTTCTTTCATCCGTTTATTTGCTACAAGGAATTCGTTTTCCGGTTCAATTTTTACTTCAATTTGTTGAGGTTTTTCAGTGCCGTCCGAGAGAAATTGTGAAAAGAGGGAAATCTCCTCGGCCAGGGTTGATAAAAATTTCTCAACTTTTTTATCCAATTGCCCTTTGCTCTTTTTTTCGATGTATATAAGAGCGGCATCCTGTCCTTTAATTTTTAGATGAAACGCGGCAAAATGAATTTTTGATCCGGATAGAGGTTTATACAAGAGTGACTCTTTGAATACCCCTGGATATTTCTCAACAATCATTCTAAGTTTTTCCACAGCATCAGGGTCTTTTTTTACAGATAAGAGTACATTGATTTCTTTATTCTTGGGTGTAATCAGAAAAAGATTGCCAAACTCAACAATGTTAAAAATGAATTTGGAAAGTTCCATGATAAAGTCATTAAAACTGCTTTTACTTAATCCTGTTTTTAGGATATGCTTGAGCGTTTCATTATATATGTCTTTGATATATTTTGTTTCTTTATCTCTAAAACGCTGTTTGTTGTCCTGGTTGAGATTGTTAAATATTGGTATGAGTTCTTTTGCAGGCTTGAATTCATCTATTTTTCCAGTTTTCAGGAAAAATTCGAGACCTCCCAGGATAAATGATTCGCCAATCTTAATTTTGGCCTCGCTTATTTTTTTTTGGTTTACATAGGCCCCGTTAAGCGAGTCTCTGTCCGTAATCATTATATGGTCTTCATGAACTTTAATGTTCAAATGTTTTCGGGATAAGTATTCATCCTCAATCGTCAATTCGTTTTCACTGCTTCTGCCAATGGTAAGTGCTTTTTTGCTTAGTGGGTATTTTTTTATGAAACCATTTAAATAGTAAATTGGATATTTCTTGCCTTACAT
>CBFDCH010000386.1:0-3590 GCA_965603235.1 uncultured bacterium
AAACAGGGTAACACCAACATCGATTTAATCAAGCAGAAATGTGATTTAAGTAAAAAGAAAAGGACAGACCAAGAGATTCAAACCGCTACAGCCCTGCTGGCAGCAGCCTTCCACGTAGAAAACCGCAAGAAGAATTATAAAGATGATCTGGCCAGAATGAAACGGCCTGGGTTTTTCAAACGCCTGTTATACCGATTTAGAGGAAGGTAATGAAATATAAATTTCAGGTTGACAAAAAACGGTTTACCATACAAATCCCCCCACAAACCACTTTTTTTTCTGAGACCACGCTGAAGGTAGACAAGAGAAAAATGGTTTTATCAATGGGTGAATCCACTGAAACTGAAATTCAATCGATCTTTCTTGACCACAAACTATATCAAATTGAAATCGAAAAAGATGGACACGGGTATCCAACGGGCATCTACGTAAACGGAGAATATTTCTCGGCCTCCCTGCTTAAGATTGACAAACTCTTTTATTTTAAAGAGGTGCCGGTCAAATCCTCCAAATCGGGAATTGTCAAAAGTTTTCTGCCCGGCAGTATCAAAAAGATTTTCTATGAAGCTGGAGATAAAGTGAGGGAAAATGATATCATTCTGATTCATGCGGCCATGAAAATGGAGAATGAAATCAGGGCCCCCAAATCCGGAATCCTGAAACGGTTGGGAGTGGAAGAAAATGAAAACATCCTAGCCAACCACATTTTATTTGAAATAGAATAAAAAAAAGGGGCTGCCAATGCAGCCCCTTTTTTCTGATTATAGAGAACTTATTTTACCAGTTTAGCTTTTCCACTAGCGGTTTTCAGAATAATCTTCGGTGTGGATTTCTGTTTCTTAAAAGATTTCCGCATATAGAGTTGACCATATTTAACAAATTCCTCTTGCTTATCGAACTTGAAGGGAGATACAATTTTACCTCTATCCTTTTTGGCTACAAACTCAAACTCACCCACAACAGGATTGCCATTATAGAATAACTCAACATCCCCGGAAGCAGATGAGAGGATCATGTCATATTTACTGGTATTGGCCAGCTTAACCTTAACTTCTCCTGAGGCTGTTGCAAATTGGCTCTCACCGGTTACCTCAACAGCCAAAGCTTCAATTTCGCCACTGGCAGTCTTCAGTTTAAAAGCACCTTTGCCATTATGAAGGGTGATTTCTCCGGAAGCGGTTTTTATAACGACTTCCTCGCCTTTAACCGTGTCACACTCCACATCGCCACTGGCGGTTTTTATGATCACGTTGCCAGTGAGATTTTTACCTCTGATATCACCACTTGCTGTACCGATCTTTACATTGCCCAACATGTTATCAAGGTCCAGGTCACCACTGGCGGTTCCCGCCTTAACTTCTCCGCTGATCCCCTTGAGAACAATATCACCACTGGCGGTGCCGATCTTTACTTCACCTTTAATTTTGCTGGCTTCGATATCACCCGAAGCAGTACCTACTTTGAGACCACCGCTGGTACCTGCGATCGAAAAATCACCGGAAGCGGTGCCAAATGTAATTTTGGTTTCCTTCGGAACCGTCACCACCCACTCAGACTTGCCATTGGCTCGAGAGTTCTTTTTGAATTTCTCTCTGAGTACCAAGGTGTCACCTTCATCAAGAAATTCCGGTTTAAAAATCTCTGCCGAATAAGTGTACATCACCAGCACCTGAATCTCACTCTTGGTGCCCGTTTTGACGATACAATCCCCACTCACTGTTTTAATGGCTACCGTCTCTTTCTTGGGAAAGGATTTTTTGATCCTTTTCTCCTTATCCTGTGCCCCCAGAGGATTAGTCAACACAATTGCCAAAGCAATAGTCAAAACCCAAAGAACAAATAGTTTCTTTTTCATGTTTCCTCCTTCTATTATTTACCTTTTTTTAAGATAACATTACCATTGATGGTTTTAATAATGATTTTATGTTTACCGTCACCGGTTTTACCCTTGCCGTAGATATATTTCCGGGGTGAACCTTTATCATGCTGCCACTCATCTGTCCGCTTCTGTTGTATGTTGAAGTCACTAACTATCTTGTACTCTCTCATACTGCTTTTGGTATAGGCCAACTCTATCTCAATACCCATGGCCAATCCTGCTGGTACTTTTAATTGGATATCTCCTCCCATGGATGTAAGGATTACATCCCGCTTTCCCTTTTGCGGATCGCCCACCATATTTACTTTTACCTTGCCGCCCATGGTGGTGGCTTTAACCCATCCGTCAATTTCATCGATAAATATATTCCCACCCATAGTTTTTGCCTTGACAAATACTTTGGCAGATTTAATATGAATCTTGCCGCCCATGGTGTGCACATTGGCTCCATTGGCAGCATCTTCCACATTGATGGCTCCGCCCATCGTGGAAATTTGAACAGCTTTTCCGGTGGTTTTACCGGATCGGCGGGTTACATTTTTGTAAAGTACACTACCGCCCATTGAGGAACCTTTTACATCACCAATCACATTCTCCAGCATCACCCGACCTCCCATGGTTTTAAGCCGGCCATCAACATCAGAATCGGTGAGAGAGACGGAACCACCCATGGTGGTAAGATCTATCTTCCCCTGCAAATGTGTGAGTTTCAAAGAACCACCCATGGTTTTGCCCTGGATATCACCTTTAATATGTTTAACCTGAATACTTCCTCCGCTGGTTCTAACCTGAATGTCGAATTTTTCGGGTACATAAATATCGACGGAAACTCCCCCGTTTTTATGGGATCTCCCTTTACCATACCGGGATTCCACTTTCACCCCGCTTGGAGTTTTCTTACAGATCACATCATAATAGTCATGATTGCTGTGAGCAGAAACCACGATCTTGGCCAGATTACGGTCCCAACCGGTAACCTTAATACTACCGCCTGATTTTAAATTTACATCCAGCCTTTCTCCCTTCCGGACTTTAAATTCCTTGTTTGTGATCTCCTTGGTCACGACGGGCGCAAAGATCAACAAAACCAAAATGATTAATAAAAGAAGTTTTTTCATACGTTGCCTCCTCTCTTTTTCAAGACTCCTTTACAATGATTCATCGCTACTATTTTAGTGTGGGATAGGTATCTAATCGGCCGAAATTGCAATTTAGTACATATTTCTTGAAAAAAATCAGCGAATCAAATAGATTTTAATCTCTTTTTATACTGTGAAGGGGTTTCCCCGGAGAATTTTTTAAAGGCGGTGTTAAAAACCGATTTGGAATAAAAACCGACATCATAGGCAATTTCAAGGATGGTTTTGTCCTGTTCTTCAGGGTCACTAAACCGTATCTTGGCTTCCTCAATCCGGTATTTGTTAATAAAATCATTAAAACTCAACTTTAGTTTTTCATTAATAATCTGGGAGAGATGGTTGTAATGGACCATCAATTTTTCTGATAATTTTTTCAGGGTTAAATCAGGATCCAGGTAAATTTTCTCTTCCTGCATAACCTGTAACAATTTTTTTAAAATATCCTGAGCGATATCCTCCGTTAAGGCTGAAGTTTGATACTTTTTCCGACTCTTTTTTGCTTTTATTAACCGTTCGTACCGCCTCGAGCATCCTGAGCGTGTCGACGAGGTTGCAGCTCGCCAGCGAGTTGA
>CBFDCH010000387.1:0-3587 GCA_965603235.1 uncultured bacterium
GGTGTGAGGAATAAATCGAAAATTTGGATGAGTCATGGAGATAAAATTGCCCAGTTGAATGAAGATTTTGAAATAACTGCAAAATCTCAAAATACGGAACTTGCGGTTATTGAATCAGCAAAGCGGGGTTTATACGGGGTTCAATTTCACCCTGAGGTAGTCCACACAGAGGATGGGAAAAAAATTATTTCCAACTTTATTTTTGATATTGCCGGCTTAACTCCTGACTGGGATATGGGTAGTTTTGTTCGCAAAACAACCAAACGGTTGAGGGAGGAAATCGGTACAGAAAACATTATCCTTGGGCTGAGTGGTGGTGTTGATTCTACCGTTCTGGCCCTCCTTCTTCGAAGAGCTGTAGGGGATCAATTGAAGCCGGTTTTTATTGACACCGGTTTATTACGTAAAAATGAATTCCATGATTTAATGATGCGGTTTAAAAGAGACCTGAATTTAAAGGTTCACGGGGTTCAAGCTGAGGATGATTTTCTAGGAAATCTGAAAGGAATCCGCTCACCGGAAAGGAAGAGGAAAATTATAGGTAAAACGTTCATCGATGTGTTTCGTAGAGTAGAGAAGTTGGTTGGCAAGGTTAAGTTTTTTGCCCAAGGCACGCTCTATCCCGATGTTATTGAATCAATATCTGTAAAAGGACCTTCAGCTACAATTAAAAGCCATCATAATGTGGGTGGATTACCAAAAGAGTTAAACTACAAACTGATAGAGCCGTTCCGTGAATTGTTTAAAGATGAGGTGAGAGAAATTGGCAAAGAGCTGGGCTTGGATAAACGGTTTATTCAGCGTCACCCCTTCCCCGGACCTGGATTGGCGGTAATGATAATCGGTACAATTACCAAAGATCGTATTTCCAGGTTGCAGGAAGCAGATGCCATCCTTATTGAAGAATTAGAAAATTTTAAAATTTACAATTCAGTCTGGCAGGCCTTCGTTGTGTTATTGCCGTTAAAAAGTGTTGGTGTTATGGGAGATGTAAGAACATATGAAAACATCGCGGTTATCAGAATAGTTGAAAGTGTTGACGGTATGACTGCTAACTGGTATCCTGCGCCTGCTCCGTTTTTACAGGTGGTGGCAAATAGAATCGTAAATGAAGTCAAGGGAATCAATCGTGTGACCTATGATTTAACTTCAAAACCACCTGGAACCATTGAGTGGGAATAGATGAAAACTTTTATTCATTTACACCTTCATTCAGAATACAGCCTGCTGGATTCATGCTTAAAAATCCCTTCCCTGATTAAAAAGGTAGTCGATTTAAATATGCCGGCTGTTGCTTTAACAGACCATGGCAACATTCTTGGCGCTGTCACTTTTTATAAAGAAGCAAAAAGAATGGATGTCAAACCCATTATTGGAGCTGAACTTTATGTGGCTCCGGAAACCCGTTTTCACAGGCCAAATAAAAAAAATAATGAACTGAATTATCACCATTTGGTCGTATTGGTCAAAAATAATCAAGGCTACCAGAATTTATCGGAATTAATCACGCTCTCTTTCCTGGAGGGATTTTATCGTAAACCTCGAATAGATAAAGAAATACTGGCTAAATTCAAGGAGGGATTGCTGGTACTTTCATCTTGCATACAGGGAGAAATTCCCCGTTTGTTACTTCATGGCCGTGAAGAGGAGGCATATCAGGCAGCCTCATGGTATCGGGATACTTTTAAAGATGATTTTTACCTTGAGATTCAGAACCATTCACTATCCAGTCAATTGGAAGTTTTACCCAAATTGGTTGCCCTGGCGAAAGAGCTTTCCATTCCCTTAGTAGCATCAAATGATGTCCATTATCTGGAGAAAGAAGATGCTGATGCCAGGGAAATCTTAATTTGTCTGCAAACCAATAATGTATTGTCAAATCCGGACCGCGCCATGAAGAAGGAGACTGAAGAGATGTATCTGAAGTCCTTCGATGAAATGGATGAGCTTTTCTCTCAATACCCGGGATCTTTGGATATAAGCAAAGAGATAGCAGCCAAATGCAATTTTGATTTTAGCCTTGGCAAGTATTTTTTGCCAGAATTTCAGGTTCCCGCTGAATATACTGTTGATGGTTATTTTGAGCATATTTGCTGGCAAGGCTTTACCAGTGTAAAATCCCGTTTGCTGAGCAAGCCGCGTGACCTTAAGGAATATGAGAAAAGACTGGAGTATGAAATTGAGAAGATACGCGAGATGGGATTCCCCGGTTACTTTCTCATTGTCTGGGATATCATCAAGTTTGCCAAGGACGAGGGTATCCCGATTGGTCCTGGTCGCGGCTCTGTAGTCGGCAGTTTGGTAGCTTTTGTTATGGGGATAACAGCCATTGATCCTCTGGATTATGACCTGATCTTTGAACGGTTTTTAAATCCTGAACGAATCTCAATGCCTGACATTGATATTGATTTTGACGGGGAGAGGCGGGAAGAAGTCATTGAATATATCCGAGAAAAATATGGCAGCGATTGTGTGGCTCAAATCGTTACATTTGGGAAAATGAAAGCCAAACTTGCCATCAGAGATATCGGACGGGTGCTGGAAATCCCCCTCGGTGATGTAAATAAATTGGCAAAGATGATTTCCGAGGGCCCCAAGGTCAGGCTAAAAACTGAAATAGAGAACAATCCTGAATTACGGAAGGAGATAAAACACCTGCCGGAAATGAATGAATTAATAGAATATGCCCTTAAACTTGAAAATACCATCCGCCAGACAGGAAAACATGCAGCAGGCGTGGTCATCGCTCCCAAGAGGTTAACCGATTTTATGCCTCTCTACAAAGTAAAAGATGATATAGTAACTCAATTTGAAAAAGACGAGGTTGAAGAAATCGGTTTGCTTAAAATGGACATTCTAGGTTTGAAAACCTTAACCATTATAAAAAATATCGTGAATGAGATAAGGGAGGTAGAAGGCATTGAGATAGATATAGAAAATGTCCCCCTTGATGATAAAAAAACCTACCGTGTGTTTCAGGAAGGAGATACCGATGGTATCTTCCAGTTTGAGAGTTCGGGAATGAAGGATTACTTGAAGAGGTCAAAACCTTCGAGGTTCGAGGATTTGATCGTACTGAATGCCCTCTATCGACCTGGGCCGCTTGGGTCAGGTATGGCGGATTCATATGTAAACCGCAAATTGGGTAAGGAGCCAGTCCATTTCATCTTGCCGGAACTTAAAGAAATTCTGGAGGAGACCTATGGAATTATTGTATTTCAGGAGCAGGTGATGAGGATCTCCGTGAAAGTGGCTGGCTTCAGTATGAGTAAGGCGGATGAATTAAGAAAAATAATGGGCAAAAAGTTAACCCATAAATTACCCGCTCTGGCCAGAGAGTTTAAAGAAGGCGCTGCAAAGAGGAAATTCAATAAAAAAAAAGCGGATGAACTTTTTGCGCAAATGAGCACATTTGCAGAATACGGTTTTAACAAATCACATTCCACGGCCTATGCTTCACTTGCGTTCATCACCGCTTATCTTAAAGCTCATTATCCGGTATATTTTATGTCAGCCAATCTAAGTTCTGAAGCCGAAAAAACTTCCACTTCTTCAAAAATAATTCAATATATTTACGAATCACAGAA
>CBFDCH010000388.1:0-3586 GCA_965603235.1 uncultured bacterium
TGCTTAATAAAAATTAAAGAATTTACCCGTTAGTAGTACAGAGGATTATTTTTTATTGTGTTCAAGAAAAAAACGGTTAAACTGGCGCTGCCCTTTGGCACCTTCCTCAGTCTGGGCAGTTACATTTCCCTCTTCTTCGGCCATGAAATCCTTAATTTTTTACGGGGCCTGTACCTTTAGTTTCTTGATGCAAAAAACATCTCGGAGTGGGTGTAAAAATGAAAAAAAGTGTGGTGATTTTATTACTTATTCTGCTACTCTTATTACTCTTTATCTTTAACAATATTTACTCTCTATTCAAAGGGTTTGAAAAGGTCAATCTAGCGGAAACCGTCAATCAGACAAAAATGTTAAAGAACTTTAAGAGTGTAAAAGATATCTTTTTCGGATTATTTCTACTCATGGGAATATTTGTAGTAATAACCTGCTTTTACCTGGTTATTCTATTTAAAAAATCACGGGGGAAAGACCCACTCAAGGAAATTGCCCCTCTGCAAACTTACCTCCATGAACTGAAAAGCAGTGAACAAACCTTAAAGGATTTGGTAGCCAAACAAAAGGAGCATGTGGTTGAAAAGGAAGAATTAAATAAGCACATTATTAACAACATAAATTCAGCCATCATCTTCCTCAATATGGCCAAGCAGATCACCACATTCAATCCACCGGCTGAATCTCTCCTGAAACAAAGCTATGCCAATGCAAGAAACAATTCTCTGGATAAAATTATGGTGAAATTCCCGGAGTTATTGTCCTTTATCCAAAGTCACAATCAGCAACCTGCCAGTCGGGAGATCAAGAGCCGGAATATCGTATTCTGGGTTGACGTGGTTCCCATCGAAAATATCGGTCAATTGATACTGATAAAGGATATTACCGATGAGAAAAGGAGGGAGGAGGTTGAACGAGTAAACAAGAATTTCATCATGCTGGGGGAGATGGCTGCCTTTCTCACTCACGAAATCCGTAATTCCCTGGGAGTGATATACGGCTATACCAAAACCATCCGTTCGGAACCAAAAAAAATGAAAAATGTTAATAAGGAGATTAACTTCTTATCAACGATGATGGATAGCTTTCTTAATTTCTCAAAACCGGTAAAAGTTGAAAGGAGCGAACAGGTCAATTTAACAGATCTTGTAACAAAACTCGCCAAAGAACAAGGATTAAAAAGCCAGATCCCTGTTGGTGATTTTCATATTGAAAATGACAAAATGCTTATCAATTCCGTTTTTTCCAACCTGATGCTCAATGCCAAGGAAGCCAGAGCCGATCGTATAACCCTGGAATTTAACCAGGGAAAATACAGGGAAATCTATTTTTCCGATAACGGCAAGGGTATAGATACAGAATCAGCAGATAAAATTTGGTATCCATTTTTTACGACCAAGGAAAAGGGAACCGGCATGGGATTGGCCCTGGTTCGCAAAATCATCCATTCAATGAACGGTGATATCTCTTTGCACAAAACAAGCTCACAAGGAACCCGGTTTAAAATAACTTTTTATTGATATCCAGAATTTTTCCTTTATTTCTCGCCTGGTATTGTTTAAAATGATGACAAAGATTTTCGAAGGAGATAGCCATGAAATTGGGATTGTGGGGATTTCTTGTATGTGTAATCAGTTTTTCCCTGGTATTTTTTTTAAAAGTCCCTTTTTGGATTTTCATGATCATTGTGATACCGCTTCTGGTCATTATACTCACATCAGTGGCGGCTACATACAACTTCCGTGAATCTCTCCGCCCCCAACCCATTCCCCAACGGGGATATGGATCCCGCATTCAGGAGCTGGATCGCGATGCGGACACCTTGCAGGCCCTTGGCTTCAGGAGATTTGACCAATTCTATCTGAAAGCCATCCCTGATTCAATCACCTATGCCTTTAAACACGAGAGTGAACCCACCTATTTTTGTGTCTATCACCTTGGCAAAAAGACCACCTGTGATTATTTCACCCGCTACGATAACGATTATGCTTTGACCACATCAAACGTTATTGATGCTGGTATGTCACCACGTCCTCCCAAAAAATTATTGCAGATTTTTCCGGAAAGGTCGTACCGGGAGCTCCATTTTCAACACCAGCGCAGCCATGAATATCTGGTTCAACAGGGCCTCAGAACCCATGACCTTTCGGAAACTGAATTTCGCCACTACTTTATGAAAAGCTTTCATGAGGCCGGAGATTATATGACCCGATCAATCATGTGGCCAGTGATACTGGTTGTCAGAGTAATTGGCCAATTTGGTCGCAAATACTGCAAATCCATTATTGATCAAATTGGCGACGGAACCACCCAGCTCTTTTCCCGCCGCATGTGAATCGTTGCTGGATCAGGTAAAAATAAAGGCACCTTCCCTAAAATCAACCGCAATGGTTGTCTGCGGTAAAAGTTTCCCTTCCAGTATCAAGTTCGAGAGGGGATCCAGGAGCTCACGCTGAATAACCCGTTTTAAAGGCCGGGCTCCAAAATTGGGGTGAAACCCCAACTCAGCCACTCTACTTAATGCTGCTTCACTAATTTCTAAGGAAATCCCCTGGTGTTTTAGTTGTTTGGATAAATCTTTGATCTGTATTTGGGCAATCTGGTGCAGCATATGCCGATCCAGGAGCTGAAAGGTAATAATATCATCGATACGGTTGAGGAATTCAGGTTTAAAATAGTTCACCAGCAATTCATTGATTTGAGCTTTAATCTTGTCGTAATCACGCTCTTCCTGAATAATGTCTGTTCCCAAATTTGAAGTCATGATTATTATGGTATTACTGAAATTCACGGTTTTGCCCTTGGCATCTGTAAGCCGGCCATCATCCAATACCTGCAACAGCACATTAAAAACCTCCACATGGGCTTTTTCTATTTCATCCAAAAGAATCACGGAATAAGGACGTCTTTTAACTGCTTCAGTCAGCTGTCCCCCTTCCTCATACCCCACATAGCCTGGAGGTGCGCCGATCAGCCGGGCCACTGCATGTTTTTCCATATATTCTGACATATCAATGCGTACCATGGCTTTTTCACTATTGAATATGAATTCGCTTAGAGCCTTGGCAAGTTCTGTTTTTCCAACTCCGGTGGGTCCCAAAAACAGAAAGGAGCCAATGGGACGAGAGGGATCATGTAGACCTGCTTTTGACCGTCTCACAACACGGGAGACCGCTGCAACCGCCTCACCCTGACCCATTACCCGCTGACCGATAACCTCCTCCATATTTAATAGTTTATCTTTCTCTCCGCGGAGCAATTTGGTAACCGGAATCCCGGTCCACCTGCATACTACCTCTGCAATATCCTCCTCTTTGATCTCTTCAGTAAGAATCTTTTTCTCCTTTTGCAAATTGGTGAGTTGCTCCTGAACTTCAGTGGTAGCCCTCTTATTTTCCGGAATCCCGCCATATTGGATTTGAGAGGCCTGTTCATAATCATTAGCCCTTTCCGCTTCAGCCTGCTGCAATCTCAAACGATCGATCTCCTCCTTCAGGTCCCGCAAACGATTGATCAGTTGTTTTTCCTTTTGCCAGTGTTCCTTTATTCTGTCCCGCCTTATTTTCAAATCCTCCAATTCATCAATCAGCAACTT
>CBFDCH010000389.1:0-3586 GCA_965603235.1 uncultured bacterium
TTCAGCCATAATTTTTTTCTTTATTTCCAGGTATTTTTCCCTCTGATTTTCGAGGTTTCTCTTTTCATTATGAGTGCTGTTGCATATCTGTTGCAGTTCGTCAATGCCAGCTTGAGCTTTTTCCACGGCTTTGCCCAACTCTGCCAGCTTCATCTGTTTTTGCTGAAATTGATGGTTCACTTTTTTAGAGTCACCCGCCAGTTGATCCAAATCAGCCTGAGCATTCTCTTCTTTCAGCTTGATGATAAAATTTTTCTTGGCAGAAATTTCATTTTCAATCCTACCCATTTTTTTCTCAATATCACGGTTCAAATTGGAGAGACCTGAAACTTGCCCCTGGAGGCGAAAAAGTGCCTCTTTAAAACCGGTGTCACTCTCTGCCAGTGTATTTAATTTCTCACGCAGCTGTTCCAGCTCAACATTTAAATCTCCGCCGCCGGCTTTTACCTCGGCCAGTTCTTTGTCCAGAGATTGCTTGAGCTGCTTTTCTTTTACCAGGCTCTCTTTGATACCTTTTATCTCAGCAGTGTTTCTACCAATCAGGCTTTGCAAATCCTGCAGTTTCTGCCTGATAAATCCCTTTTTCTGGTTCAGTTTTTCAATCTCATTATGTTTGGCTTGAATTTCGCGATTTGTTTCAAAAAAATCTTTTTGCCTGTTCTTCAACTCCTTGTCTATGTTCCAGCGCTCCTCCTCAACCGCCAGGACTGCCTTCTCAGCCTTGGCAATCTCCTTTATCAACAGGGACTCCTGGGTAATTAAGGTCTCTATCTCCTTGTTGTGAACGCCAAAATCGAGTTGAAAAGAATCATACTTCTTTTTCAACAGGGCCTTCAAATTCTCTACCTTGTCGCTCTTAATTCGCCTGTACCTTTCAACATAGTGGAGTTGATTCTTAAGTTCGCGCAGGCGATTTTTTTTATCGGCAATCAGAATTTCAATATTGTCCAGATTCTGTTGAGCGATGATTAGTTTATTGGAAGTTTCCCTCTTGCGCTCCAGGTATTGGGAAATCTCCGCAGCCTCTTCAATCAGCATCCGTTTCTCTTCCGGCTTAAGAGAAATCAGCTTGTCAATGCTTCCCTGTTCAAAAATAAAATACTTCCTGTCTCCCAGGCTTAGTTTAAACAATTGATCTTGAATATCTTTGTTGCGGCAGTACTTCTCGTTTAAAATATATTTGCTCTCACCAGATCGGAAAAAACGCCGGGCGATATAAAATTCCTCGGTTGCCTGAGTTATGATGGCTTCAACCTCAGTCATTCCCAGCGGTTGTTTGGATACGCTGCCATTAAAGATCAAATCTTCATTGTTCTCGCCGCGCAAATTTTTTATCCGCTGCTCTCCCAGAACCCATAACAGGGCGTCGACCAGGTTGCTTTTACCACAGCCATTGGGACCCACTACCGCGGTAATTCCTTTGTGAAATTTAATAACAGTCCGGTCCGGAAAAGATTTAAATCCATGCAACTCAAGTTTTTTTAGATAAACATCCATGGGTATGTAGAAATTAAGATACCACAATTGCACATATTTGTAAAAGCAGAATCCAGTCTTTATTTTATAATTCTGTAATTATTTGAACCAGCCGGTCTACAGCCTCATCCAGTCTGACTTTTTCGATTAATTTACCCTCTTTGAATATAAAACCCTGCTGTTTGGAAAACGCCAGCCCGATGGTTGCATCCATGGCCTCTCCCGGCCCATTGACTTCACAACCCATCACTGCCACCTTAATTTTGCGGCGGGTTTTTATGGTTTTCAAGCGCGTCTCCAAATCTTCTATCACATGCAGCAGATCAACACTGGTTCTGGAGCAGGTGGGACATGAAATCAATTCAATATCCTTTTTCCTTAATCCCACCACTGCCAAAATTTCTTTGGCCAGGCGAACCTCTTCGACCGGATCTGCGGTTAATGAGACCCGGATGGTGTTGCCGATTCCCTCCAGAAGTAAAACACCAATACCAATCGCTGACTTGACTGTTCCGCTGAATATAGTGCCTGCCTCGGTCACTCCCACATGCAGTGGATACTGGCATTGCTGGTTTATCAAACGGTAGGCTGAGATCGTCTCCTTTACACTGGAGGATTTCAGGGATAACTTGATATTAAAAAACTGGTTGTCTTCAAAAAATTTAACGGCATCCAGTGCTGACTGCACCAGAGCGTCTTTCAGCGGTATACGGGCATGCCGATACTTTTTTTCCAATGAACCCGAATTTACGCCAATACGAATCGGGATACCCCTCTCGCCCGCTTCTGATAAAATCTGTTTCAGTTTTTGTTTACTGCCAATATTTCCCGGATTGATGCGCAGCCCCTGAGCTCCCGCCCGCAAGGCGGCAATGGCCAGCGCGGCATCAAAATGGATATCCGCCACCACTGGCAGGGGGGATGACTGAACTATTTCCTGGAAGGGATTCAACCTCTCCTCATCCGGCACCGCCACCCTGACAATATCACATCCCTCATTTTTCAAATCATGGATCTGTTGTAAGGTAGCCCTAGTGTCGCCCGTATCTGTTGAAGTCATGGATTGGATGGAGACCGGATGGTTGCCGCCGATGCCCACCTCGCCAATAAAAATCTCACGCTTCATATCCAGATTATAACAAACTTGAGGGTATTATAAAATGACTGCGGCAAGAGGCGGCATCAAAGGCGATATTTAAAAAATAGAGTGACGTGAGGTCTATATTTTCTTCAGGCGAATACTGCCATTGACACTCTTCAGGTAGAGTCGATGTTTACCATCCTTTATTGAACCACTAATTTTACTACCGACAAACCTCCGCTTAATTGTCACATTAAAATCACTGCGGATACTGCCATTTACCGTGGCTCCATCTACCCGGAAATTGGAATCTTCATTCAGGTACAGCTTGAGTGCCCCGTTGACTGTTTTTAAAGAGGTATCCCCTTTCAGTGTCTCTTCCTGGTAAACCTCAATCCGGCCATTAACCGAATTAAAACTTCCATCAGCAAATTTTCCCTTAAATTCAATCCTGCCATTCACTGTTTTGAGGTCCAGATGCCGGAAATCACCCCTGGTTTTCACCTTTCCATTAACCGAAGCCAGGCTCACTGCCCGAAGCTTGGCCGGAATTTTTAAATAAATGTCTACTTTAAAACGGAGCCGGCGCCACTTTTTAGCTTTGCGTACCTTGACGGTTAACCGGTCCTTTTGATGGTCAAAAAGGATTTCCACTTTCTCCAGGTCACCTTCTTTATCAGTCATTTTTATGGCCTTAATTAATACTTCATTTCCTGTATAGGTTTCTGCCTCAACAATTCCATTTATGTTCGACAATTTGAACAAAGCATCGGGAGTTAAGGTAAAACTCTTTTCAACTTTTTCCTCATACTTATAACCGTATGTCAGGGAAACAAATAACAATAGTACAACGATTAGTCCTTTGATCTTCATTTGTGTCCTCCATATACTTTTCAACGGATTTATTTAAAAAAAGTTCCCATTTTTGACGGAAACATAATTTTATGATAAATAAAAGTTTGAAACAAGTTGAATCAATGGAGTTTACAGGTTGAGTCAAATTACCTATTTCCTCTCCCTGGGCTCCAA
>CBFDCH010000390.1:0-3574 GCA_965603235.1 uncultured bacterium
AGCTTCAATTGCTGCATTTGCATATGCATAAGTTGCTTCTTTGGCCCCAGATGGTAATAGACAAACAACCATATCAGCATTACTATCAGCCATGTCTTTTCCAAGATTTTGATTTGCTGGAGGTTTAATTTATGGGCAGCGAGATCGAGAATCTGCACGTCGGCATTGCACCCCTTTTCCACCGAAGCGGCCAGGTATAAAAGACCCAGAGGTGGGTAAATCCCACTCTCCTCGCTGATGTATCTGGGATGAATATTGGGAATGGCATGTTGAGGCTTGGGCTGGATGAGCAAAACTTTCATTTTAAATCTGTGTTAGAGTTGATTCGGGGATTGGCAGGGGAAAAGCGGTTCACAAATAGAGTCTTGAGTGCCATAAAGCCATCATTCCAATGAATTTTTTTCCCCTGAGCATAGGTCCGGGGGGTGTAATCAACCGGGATTTCAACGATTTTTATTTTATTGATCAATAATTTGGCCGTAATTTCAGTACAGAAGTCAAATCTCCGGCATTTTAAATTCAATTGACGGTACAGGGCAACTGGCAGAATTTTATAACCGCAGGAGACGTCGGATAATTTAACTGCAAAAAGTAAATTGGTAAATAAGTTAACAATGCAATTACCCAGGCGGGTGTGAAAATACATTTTTGGGTATCCCATCCTCCGTCTGGAACCAAATACAACCTGGGTCTGCCCGTTGATAATGGGGTGTAACAATGCAGGATATTCGTCAGGATTCAATTCAAAGTCTGCATCCTGAACAATAAGGAAATCACCTGTTGCCGCCTGCACACCGGTTGCCACAGCGTCCCCCTTACCCCTGTTTTTCTCATGAAAAATGGTATGTACCGGAGAATCAGGGGACCAGGATAATTTCTTCAGTAGTTCTGTGGTCCCATCGTTGGAACCATCGTTGACCACAATAATCTCCTTTTCCAAAGGAATTTTCAGGCGAACAACTTTTTCTATTACTTTTAGGATGGTGGTATGTTCATTGTAGCAGGGGATGATTACTGATAGTTTCATCTCTTACCATATTTTACTCAATTCCCGTGTTTGAGTAAAATGGGGCCGATTTTATTGAAATTTCCAGCGGACTCCGTCGGGAGTGTCAATCAGGATGATTCCATCTGATTTTAATTCGTCTCGTATCTGATCAGCCAATTTAAAATTTTTGTTTTTCCTGGCTTGTTCCCGCAACGCTATCTTCTCGGTTAAGGTAGAATCCAGGTCTTTTGACTTTTCCTCTTCAATGATTCCCAGTACGTTATTGATCCGTTCCATGAAGCCTAAAATGTTTTTCTGGTCCTTCTCCTTTAGTTGTTTCTCTTTCAGGTTGATCTGGTGAATGAAATCAAAAATTATACCCAGCGCACCGGATATGTTAAAGTCATCATCCATCTGTTCTACAAACTTTTCTTCGCTCTCAGTGATCAGCTTGGTAATATCCGCAGATTCTCCTGCCTGGCTCTGGTTGTTTTTTACTAAAAAGAGAAAATCTTTGATCCGTTTCAAAGATTGACCGGTACTGTCCAGGCCGTCAAAAGAAAAATTGAGCAGTTTACGGTAATGGGTGGAGATGAGTAGGAAGCGGATGGCCATGGGATCATAACCTTTATCAATCAGTTCCTCGAGTGTATAAAAGTTACCCAAAGATTTGGACATCTTCTTTTTGTCCATAATCAGGTGCTGGCAGTGGATCCAATAGTTGACAAAGGGTTTACCTGAGGCGCCACAGGATTGGGCAATTTCATTTTCGTGGTGGGGGAAGATATTGTCCACTCCTCCCATGTGTATGTCGAAGTGGTCTCCAAGATACTTGGTGCTCATGGCGGAACACTCAATGTGCCAGCCGGGCCGACCATCTCCATATTTGGTGCTCCAACTGGGTTCTCCCTCTTTCGTCCCCTTCCAGAGAACAAAATCCTGAGCATTTTCCTTCTCATATTCGTCTGCATCCACACTAATGCCTATCCTCAAGTTCTCCTTGGTAATGTTGGCCAGCTTGCCGTAATCGGGGAATTTTTGGATACTGAAATAGACCGAATTACCTTTTTTGTAAGCGAAGCCCTTTTTTTCCAGCTTTTCGATGATTGTGATCATTTCCTCGATATGATCTGTTGCTTTGGGATAAACATCAGCCCGAAGAATATTTAATGTGTCAACATCTTTAAGAAAAGCGTCTGTATATTTATTGGTAACTTCCTCGAAAGTCACATTCAATTCATTGGCCTTTTTTATTGTTTTATCGTCAATGTCAGTGATATTCATGATATGTTTTACCCGAAATCCCCTGTACAGCAAGTAGCGTTTGACCAGGTCTTCAAAGGTGTAGGAGCGGAAGTTGCCGATATGGGCGTAATTATAAACAGTGGGTCCACAGGTATAGAGTCCGATCTCCCCTTTGTTGATCTCTGTAAAATCCTCAATGTGATTGGACAGTGTATTATAAAATCGGATACTCATTTTTCCTCCTCCTCCGGGGGAAGTATAGTCTGCTGATCGATGTACCATCTGACCTGCTTGCAGGCTCGATCAAAAACCGCAATGTCAGCTTTTGTCCATCTGGTACGGTTCAGGGCTCTTTTTAGGGACCGGTAAAATAGGCCTTTCTCCTCCTCCCGGATTAACAGAGATTGCATCAGGTCCCAGAGATTTTGATGGAGCCGGACAAAGTCTTTTTTTGCTGCCATCTTGGGATAACCAAGAGAGTTCTTATTAATTATAACTTTTTGATATATCTGGTATACCAGTACCATTACCGCTTGTGAGAGATTTAGTGATGGGTAGGAGACAGCGGAAGGGATGTATATGTGATAATTGGCCAGCTGGCTTTCATCAATGGTTACACCCGAGTCTTCCCGGCCAAAAATAAGGCTGATCTTTTCTTTTTTGGCCCGTTGGACAATGAGTTCAGCGGCTTTTTCGGGAGTAAGAAAGTCGCGTTTCCACTTCCCCTTTCTGGAGGTGGCCAAAAAATTCAATGATATGTCCTGCAACGCATCGGACAGATTTGGAAATTCCTGGCAATTTTCAATTATTTCCTGAGCGCGGTAGCCCATCTTTTTTTGTTCCACACTTTCCAGGTAATCTGTGGGATTAACCATGCGTAGATGAGAGATGCCCATGTTTTTCATGGCTCTTACGCTAGAGCCGATATTTCCTGGATTTTTTGGCTCCACCAGCACCACGTGAATGTTCTGTAAAAGTTTGTTTTCCATGTTAATTTCCAAAAGATTATATTACAAATCAGCCAGATGAGCAAATATGCGCTCAGTTAAAAAAAATTCTGAAGCAAAAGGTAAAATCCGGGGTTGTATCAAGGGGAGGGATTTCTTCAATGAATAGAAATTCCATATTGGACTTTATCTTGATTCCTGCATAAATCTGATAGGCATTATTTGTCAGGTCTTCTGTTTTAAATGGGGAGGTGCGAAAAATAAAACCGGCCCTGATCTTTTTATATTTTACTGACATTTCACCATGCCAGATTAGATGGCTGATACGCGTGGCGCTTAGCCAGTCGGGCTGAGGGAATAGGGCTATGTGGTTGCTGAATTCCACCATCAGATT
>CBFDCH010000391.1:0-3573 GCA_965603235.1 uncultured bacterium
AGATCATTCGGGTGGAGACTCCGGAACCTTGAACTCCTGGTCGTTGTCGTTGATAACAATATTGACGGAACCGCTGGGCATTAGTTTAGATTTGGCCAGCAGGATCAATGCCACCAGAATGAGGATGATGAGTGTGAAAATGGCGGTAGCCAGGAGAATAAGCGCAAATCCGTTCATTTTTTTATAATTTGATGCCTGAAAATAACATAAAGGCCAGGGCCATCAATCCTACTGTGATAAAGGTGATGCCAAGTCCCTGGAGTCCTTTGGGTACATTGCTGTATTTCATCTTCTCCCTGATGCCGGCCAGGGCAATAATGGCCAATGCCCAGCCAATGCCCGATCCCAGTCCAAAAACCACACTGTGAGAAAAGGTGTAATCCCGCTCCACCATAAAAAGAGTACCTCCCAGGATGGCGCAGTTTACAGTTATCAGTGGTAAAAATATGCCCAATGCTGAGTAAAGTTTTGGGAAAAATTTGTCAATTACCATTTCCAGAATCTGGACCATGGCGGCAATCACGCCGATGTAGGTGATTAGTCCCAGGAAAGAGAGATCCACCTCTTCCAGTCCCAGCCAGCTGAGGGCTCCTTCCCTTAAGATATGATTGTAAATCAGGTTGTTGACCGGTACGGTAATGGTTTGGACAATGGCCACGGCAATGCCCAGACCAATGGCAGTATCCACCTTTTTGGATATGGCCAGAAAGGTGCACATGCCCAGGAAAAGTGCCAGCGCCATATTCTCCATAAAAATGGATTTGAAAAACAGGCTAAGGTATTCTTCTAGCATTCCACACTTCCTTCACCATTTTCTGCCAGATCTTTTTTTATGGTTCTGATTATCCAGGTAAGCAGACCTATCAGGAAAAAGGCACTGGCCGGCAGCAGAAATAATCCATTGGGCAGATACCAGCCCCCCTCTGTTTGCAGGGGGAGTACAGGTATGCCGAATAATTTACCTGACCCGAGCAGTTCACGAAAAAAACCGACCGTTACCAGGACAAAACCATAGCCCAGGCCATTGCCAATGCCATCTAAAAAACTGGGCCAGGGTGGATTCTTCGAGGCAAATGCCTCGGCCCGGCCCAGGATGATACAATTGGTAATAATAAGCCCCACATAAACAGACAATTGTTTACTGACATTAAAGAAAAACGCGCGGATAATCTGGTCGGCGATAATAACCAGAGAGGCAATGATGGTCATTTCAATGATGATGCGGATACTGTTAGGTATATGTTTACGGATCAGGCTTACAAAGAGATTTGAAAAAGAGAGTACAAAAATTACGGCCAGGGACATGACCACAGATGTTTCCAGCTTTGAGGTGACTGCCAATGCTGAGCAGATTCCCAATACCTGCAGGGTAATGGGATTATTTTTAAACACCGGGCAGGTGAGGAGTTTTTTAGCTCTTGCCATTGGTCTGTTTCTCCTTTAATTTTTTTAAAAATGGGCCGTAACCTGTTTGCCATTTGTCATTTCCCAGCCAGAATTTAATCATATCATCCACCCCGCGGGAAGTGATGGTGGCCCCGGAGAGTCCATCAATTTCATACGGGGAATCGATGGTTGCCCGCCCTTTTTTAACCTGCAGCATCACCTTGCCACGGCTGTCCAGTGCCAGCTTTCCCTGCCAGGATTGCTGCCATTTGGGATTGTCTATCTCTCCTCCCATCCCCGGGGTTTCGCCGTGCTCATAAAAAGTAATGCCGGTTATCCTGCGTATATCCTTGGCAGCGAGGGCCAGGTATCCGTACATGGTAGACCAGAGCCCCCTGCCGTGGATGGGCAGGATAATATAGGTCTCCTGCTCCAGGGTTTGAATGTAATAAATAACCATATATTTTGGTATACGTTTGATTCCGGCTCTATCCTGGTTTGCTGGGAGGGGTAAACTGAGTTGGGCGTGGCGGGAGATTTTTTTGATATTAAATTTTTTTAGATCCGGCAGACCCTTTATACTGCTGCCGGACACCACTTCACCGGTTGAGAGCAATATCATGGCGGGTTTTACCCGTTCCTGGAAAAGCGTGTTGATCTTCCGACCTTTGACCTCCATTTTTCCAGCCCTCAGAATCTGGAGCATCATTTCCTGTTGCCGATTTTTAACCTCAATTTTTTTCAGTATGACCACTGCTGATGAGACCAGGATGGCGCAGACCAGGGAGATGAGGATAGCGATGCCTAAAGTTTTTTTAAGACTCTCATTGGCCACAGCGGTTTTGCCTCCTGTTGATATTGGCGTTTACTACAAAACGGTCCATAATGGGCGCAAAAACATTAGCAAATAAGATTGCCAGCATGGTGCCTTCAGGAAAGGCTGGATTAATCACCCGGATGAGGACAACCAGGATACCGATTAATAATCCATAAAAATATTTTCCCTTATTGGTCATGGGAGCGGAAACCGGATCAGTTGCCATGAAAATGGAACCAAAAGCAAAGCCCCCCAATACCAGGTGCCAGTGGGGGGGGATGGCAAAGAGCAGATTGCTGCTGCTGATAAAAAGGTTGAAAAGTAAGGATAGGCTCGCCATTCCCGCCACAGCGACTATCATGATTCTCCAGGACGCAATACCGGTTATAATGAGAAGAAATGCTCCCGCCAGGCAGGCTAGAGTAGAGGTTTCGCCGATTGATCCGGGCACAAGCCCGACAAATGCCTGCCACCAGGAAGAGGTTTGATTGAGGATGGTCTCGGGCGTGGTCAGCAGGGTGGCCTGACTCACACCGTCCACAGCCACCCATACACTGTCTCCTGTAAGATGGATGGGGTAAGCGAAAAAGAGGAAAACCCGGCCTGTAAGTGCGGGATTAAGTATGTTCATGCCCACGCCGCCGAAAATCTCTTTGCCGATTACTACACCGAATGAAATGCCAATGGCCACCAGCCACAACGGGATGGTGGGAGGGAGGATGAGAGCAAAGAGGAGGCTGGTGACAACAAAACCCTCAGCCGGATCATGTTTGCGTACAACGGCAAAGAGAATTTCCCAGAATCCTCCAGCCACAAGGGTTGTGATATAGATGGGCAGGAAGTATAGAGCGCCATGGAAAAAATTGGCCAACAGATTGGCTGGATCTATAGCAATTCCCAGGGTGTGCAGCAGCTTTAACCGCCACCCCAGCGTTATTTGAGAAGTGGCATGCGAAAGAAACAGGTTGGCCTGATAACCGGTGTTGTACAGGCCCATGAATAGGGCCGGTACCAGGGCCAGCACCACGGTGATCATCAGACGTTTCAGGTTCAGACTGTCGCGGATATGGGGAGCTGTCTGTGTTATCTCATCGGTGGTGTAAAGGAAGGTATCAACAGCATTATAAAACGGTTTGAACCGTTTTAATTTTCCCGTGTTGGAAAAATGTTTCTGCTGATCGTCAAGGAAACGGCGCAGGAGCTTCATTCCATCTCCTTGGACAATGCAGTCAGGTTTTTCCTCAGCGCCTGTCCAAATTCAATTTTGGAGGGACAGACAAAGGTGCAAAGTGACAGATCCTCTTCGTCCAGTTCCAGGCATCCCAGTTTTTCAGCCGCCTCTATATCCTCTACCAACAAAGCCCGCAATA
>CBFDCH010000392.1:0-3571 GCA_965603235.1 uncultured bacterium
ATTTTCTCTGGAGTTATCATGAAGTCTTTTGGCCTGTACACAATGATTATCATGCCGATTTGCATCACTATATCTTTGGTTCTGCTCTTATTGCTTGGTAAGAAAAAGAGATTTTACCCTGCTATTCCTTTCTTGACCGTAGGATGTCTTGCAGGTTATCTTATTGTCTGGCTTATTTCTTTGGTAATTTATTTATTGTTTCTCTGGTCCAGCAATAGGTAGTTTCTGAGCTCCTTATATCGATCATTTGACAGGTGTATCTCAATTTCGGGAAATACCCAGGAGTAAGACGTTCCAATTTAAACTCTATCTGTAGGATTATTCCACAACAGACATTGATTTCTCTCTTCTCAAGGGGATAACTTTCTTTTTGAGTTGTGAGTTTATATTTACCAGAGGGCAGATTATGAAAAATATATTTGCCTTTTTTAGAGGTGAATTTTATCAAGGCTGGAATCTTGCTCCCCTTAAGGATAACTTTTACATCGCATAGCGGTCCACCGTCAGCAGTGACAATCTTGCCTATGATACTATTATTCGTTGTTCCATAAAGGAATAAAGAAGAAAAAATAATTATGAAAAATAGAATCCATTTATTTAGCATTCTCCCTTCCTGATATAGATTATAGCAAAAACCGTTCCATTACTAAAATCATGATTATATCTATGTTTAAGCGGATTCCAGATAATAAAATTCAATTTTTTGAAATATTTTTCCAATTTTTTGAAGAAAATCGAAAATTGATCAGTTTTCACCAAATGACATGATATATGAAAAAAACGATAGAACGGTGATAAAAAATATGAAGTTGTTGCAATAATTTATCAAAAATGATAATATATCGCTATGAGATGGGATGAGTTTTATGGAAAGGTGCAAAATATGCCGGTTATTGAAACCCGGGCACTGAAATTACTATTTAATCAAAAAACCATTGAATTGCAGTTGGATCGCTGGGTAAAACAAAAAAAGATCATTCAATTAAAGAGGGGATTTTATATTCTTGATGGGAAATATCGAAAACAAAGTGTGTTTGAGCCTTATATTGCTTATATTTTAAAAAGCCCATCATATATCAGTGTGGAAAAAGCATTGGAGATGCATCATTTGATTCCGGATGTGGTTTATTCAATCACTTCCGTGACTACCAAACGACGACCAGTGGAATTTATTAATCCCATTGGGCGGTTTAGATACAGATCGATTAAAAAGGAGTATTTTTGGGGATATCATATCAGTCAGTTGGAGAATCAAAAAGGTTATCTGGCAGATCCTGAGAAAGCTCTAATTGATCTTTTATATTTTAAACAAAGAAAAATTGGTGCTGACTATATACAATCTCTTAGATTGCAGAACATTGAATTATTGGACTTTGATAAGTTGGTGCGATATGCAGCAAAATTATCGGTTCCTTTTGTAACCAAGGCTGTTTCAGAATTTATGAATTTATACAGTGGAGACAATAAATGAAAGATGAGTTGATTAAGTTGGTTAAATCTGAAGATGGGATCGTTCGAAAGAAAAATACCCTTAGAGAATATCTTCAGGCTTATATTCTTAAGACTCTGTATAACAATAATTTTTTTCAATATTGCACATTTCATGGGGGGACCTGCCTCCGGTTTGTTCATAATACAAAACGATTCTCTGAAGATCTCGATTTTGCGCTTACTAAAAATCAGCCGGAATTTAGTTTTGATGAAACCATTAATAGATTAAAAATAGAATTGGAAGGTTCAGGTTATTCCATTAAGATAAGGGGCAAAAGCGGAACCGTTGTTACAGCTTTAATCAGGTTTTCTGCACTTTTATCTGAATTGGATTTGAGTCATCGTAAAGAAGAATATTTCTCAATTAAGATTGAGCTGGATAGAAATCCACCATCAGGTGGGAATACACAGACTGATATCATCAATAAATATTTCATGATTGGATTGACATCTTACGATCTACCGACTTTATATGCCGGTAAGATTAATGCCATTCTTACCCGCGAATTTACCAAGGGGAGGGATTATTATGACCTATTCTGGTATCTGGTGACTCATAAAAATTTGCTGCCAGATTTTATTTTTTTGAAAAATGCTCTGGCCCAATTTGGTTGGAATACGGATTTTCCAAATCAAAGAACATGGAAAAATAAAATGGTTCAGGTTATTCAAGAAGTGGATTGGAAAATTGTCAGTCAGGACGTGGAGGTTTTACTTGAAGATCCAGGAGAGGTTGATATTTTTACGAAACAGAATGCTTTAAATTTACTATTAAAGTAATTTCCTTAGCTCATCAAAAACTGGTATCCAAAAAAAAGGATTTTTTCACCAAACGACACGGTATATGAAAAAAAAACGACAGAATAGTGAAAAATTTGAAAAATGGGATCCAGGTATATAGGGTGTTTTGATGAATGGGTCATGACAAGATAACTGAAAAGTTACAAAAATCTTAAAAGTGAAATCTAGAATTGATTCGGGTATGAAGTCTTGTGCGACGACAAGTTTGGAGAAAAGTTACAGCAATCTTCGAAACCGTAACTTTATGTTCAAACGGACTGGCTGGTCCATAATATAAAAAAAATAAAATAAGTTGAAAATATAGTATAATAATACTACAATAGTAATATGATAAGAGTAATTAAGTTCCTTTGCTTTAAAGCATCAGACAAAATCGAGAAAAGCCGGGGGAACCTGGATTTTCATTTATTGGCAGTACAACCTTTAATAAATTGGATTTGAAACATGTATGCGGTTCGGGAAACCAAGGGTGACTATGAGGTGAAATCCATTTACCTGCCTCAAGTTGCGACAATCCTAAACAAAAAAATTATGACTCCCTTAGATAACCTTTTTGAATTACGAGTAATGGATCGGGAGTTTTGGTATTCACCTGGACAATTTGTTGAGATTTCGATCCCCGGTATCGGAGAAGCACCGTTTTTTCTCGCTTCACTACCGGATAGTGATAACCGATTCCAAGTTATTATTAGAAAATTGGGGACATTAACCAACGCCTTATTTTCCCTTGAAATCGGCGATAAAATTGGCATCAGGGGGCCCTATGGAATATCCCTGCCGCTGTGCGATATGGAAGGCAAGAGCCTCCTGTTTATAGCTGGAGGCCTGGGTATGGCCACCATTCGGCCGTTCCTCCAGTATATTTTAGATAAACGGAATCAGTACAATAAAATTTCAATTTTGTATGGTTGCCAGAATCCGTCCCAAAGGTTGTTTGTTGAGGAATTGTCAAACTGGAAAAAGAGAGATGATATTGACTTTTTTGAGACAGTTGACACAACAGACCTCTCAAAATATCTGGAATTAACACATATGGAATTGTCTTGCAGTGGATTTTTTGATGAATGGAAATCCAAAGAATGGTCAGAAAATATTGGAGTTATCACCACTCTTTTCCCCAAACTAAATAATATTGTTCCTGACGAGTCCTATGCCATAGTGGTTGGGCCGTCAGTGATGTATAAATATGTGATTTTAAATCTGCGGGACCTGGGTTTTTCAGATAGCCATATTATTGTTTCTCTGGAAAGGAGAATTAAATGCGGGGTTGGTAAATGTG
>CBFDCH010000393.1:0-3564 GCA_965603235.1 uncultured bacterium
ATGAAGGAGGAGAAATACACCCTACTGCCTGCCATGCAAAAAAGTTTGCGTGATATTTCCCAGTTAATGTCACTGATTCTTGATGCGGTCCGTAAGATGATTGTGGGTAAGATGTCCCTGAAGAGTATGTCAGGACCAATTGATATAGCCAAGTTTTCCCATAGCGCGTTGCAGAGCGGGCTTTCCAACTTTTTTATGTTGATTGCTTTTATCTCATTGAACCTGGGAATTATAAACCTTTTCCCAATCCCGGTGCTGGACGGCGGTCATTTAATGATCTATTCCATTGAGGCGGTGATTCGACGCGAATTCAGTCCGCGCGTAAAAACCATGCTCATGAACATCGGATTTGTGATTTTGATTGCCCTAATGGTTTTTATCATTTTAAATGATGTGGCTAAAATTCTACCCAATGGCTGGAAATCACTGCTGCCTTTTTGATAAGGTGTTTGTTTTACGCAGAGCGATTCTCCTCTATCTCACGTTTCTCCTCCTGCTGGGCTGTGTCTCCTTGAAAATTGAAATACCCCAGGAACCTGACGGCATTGTCGAATATGTCTCACAGGTAAAAAAGATCGCACCTGAACCGGATTTCAGTAGAGAGATCAAGAGTGAAACCATCCTCCGCTCGGATGAACGGATTTATGTCATTATCAAGGTTTTAAACCTGGAAACCCGTTCTACCCTGCGCTGGTACTGGTTTGATCCGGCAAACCGCCTGGTTAAAACCTCCGAAGAGATGGTTGTGAATCAAGAGAAGAAATTTCTGGAATATTTTGTGGCCTGGGACAGTCTCGGAAACAGCCATTTCAAAAGCAAGGACGGTACCTGGACCGTGGTGGTCAGATTGGACGGTAATTATTTAACAGAAAAGACTTTTGCCATAAAAAAATAAATAGACCTTTGCCTTAGTTATCCTCTTCTTCTTCCTCATCGTCTAATAAAGCCATGGTCTTTTCCCAGCGTTTACTTGCAGCCTTAACTTTGGGATCATTGGCATATTTTCCAATTTTTCCATATACCGCCATCAGCTTTTTGGTCAATTCATCCGTTTTTTCCAATAGTGGCTTTAATTCTTCCGGGCGTTGGGTCTCATCTTTCAATTCAGGATATTTTTTCATCATTTCTCTAACTTTGGGGGCAATTTTCACGATCGCTTTTCTATATGCATCAAGAAAAAAAAGGGGACAGGCGCCAAAATATTGGAAATCCTAAATTAATCAAATTATGATATAATATAATTTTGCGGAAGACTCAAAATTTAAGAAGCAAAAGTTAAGTAAATGCAGGAAATAATACAAAATACTATTAACTCTATGGAAAAATTCAGAGACCTTAAAAGGCTTGAATTTAATAAAAGAACATGTCCTACTGCTATGAAAGTTATAGGAGTCACAGTTCCAAATTTGAAAATTGTAATAAAAGAACTTAAGCAGCAAATAAAATCCTTCTCTGTTAAAGAAAAAATTAAAATTGCAATTGGATTGGTTGAAACCGGTATTCATGAGTGTCAAGGATTAGCTTATTGGTTGTTAGAAGAAGACAAGAATTCACTTAAATCTTTAACTGAAAAAGATATAGATATGCTTGGAAAGAATCTTGATAACTGGGGATCAGTAGACAGCTATAGTATACTTTTAGTCGGATATGCCTGGCGGGCAGGAATAATCAATACTTCGAGAATAAAAAAATATTTGAGTTCTGAAGATTATTGGCAAAGGCGAATTGCAGTTGTAGCAACAATCTCTTTAAATCAAAAAGCACGAGGAGGAACAGGAGATACCAAAAGGACTCTGGAAATTTGTCAATTGGTTGTTGATGATCATGAAGACATGGTCGTAAAAGCATTATCGTGGGCTCTCAGGGAATTAACTAAAGTGGATAGAGAATCTGTCGTCGATTTCATAAAGAAAAATAAAGAGAAGCTTCATTCAAAAGTTTTAAGAGAAGTGAATAACAAATTGAAATTCGGAACAAAAAATTAAAATATAACGATCCCTTGATGACACCATAGAGTAATAAATAAACCTTAATTTGCGATTTTGCCGGTGGTGTGATAATTTTTGCATGTGATCAATACACTATTTCAATTTATTGTCTGGTTAACGGCCCGGATGGTCCGTATTGATAAAGTCGAAATAGAACTGAAGTACCGACGGCTCCTTACCTGGCTTAAATTATATTGTTGGCAAAATTTTTTTTTATGGGGCTGCGGAGCCGCTTTTTGTTTAACAGCCGTGACCAAGGGGATTGATGTTGCCGGCTGTTTGTCTTCCCAGGACATGGTAGTATTAAATTTCCTACTGCTCCTGTTTGCCGTGGAGTATGATTTTATGACAGCGGACAGGGGTTTGCAGCGCTACCCTTTTTTCTATCAAGCCCAGCAGAAAAATCACATCTTCAGAACAACCGATCACCGGCCCGGGTACAAAAAATTTAAAGGCTATACCTATCTGGTTTTTTTCCTGACCGGCGGAGTGTTTTTTGCCTATTTTGAATTGCGGGACAAGGGACAATGTTCCGGCCTATGGATTACCGCTTTGAGGGTTTTGTGCCTCCTCTTCCTGATTCAAACCCTGTTGTTGTTGATCGATGCCCTGGTAGAAAACAGAGATTAGATGCACAACAGGGGGACGTTTTATACAAAGATAGACGCCATGTGCCTTCCCTTTTTCAATTTTGTCCCATTTTGTATGACTAGAGGGACGGTCTGGTGATACTAATGGTTTTCAGTAGCAATCGTTTTCGAATGTTCAGGTGGGGGATGTTTCCAAAATGTTAATGAACAATCTCCAAACAGGTGCCAATGCCTATAGACGATCTCCGCGGCATAATCATCAACTTGGGTCATAGCATATAAAATGGAAAAATAGGTTAATTCACCCATTGTTTTGATTTCCTTATTAAAATATAATTCCTCAAAAGCTTTGCGTTGTGCCATCATTGGAGCATCCGTATCGGTACTGCAGCTGAATCCCAACATGCCAATCGGACCGGCCGGAGACTCCGGAGTGCCCACCTTCAATACTGTCTCGGCAAAACAATCCCCCGAGTCCCACTGAAAACTGCCAGTTGAGCAGGCAGCCCCATGGATAAAGGGGAAACTGCCACAAAAGTCTCCCAGTGTGGGAATATCTTCATTTCGGAACCTGATGCTATAAAATCCGCCAGGATCTCCATGGCTGTTGATGACCATCATATTTGCACCGAATCCGCTGATAGAAGACATTAGTGCCTGATAAGGATCTTCATCGGTCTCCAAGATCTGCTCAATCCGGGTGAAAAAATCGCTGTAATTCTTCATTTTGGAGACAATACCTGTAGTGTGGGCCACACCATCAAATTCGTGGGTTCCAGCCACAATTGCATTCTGAATCCACTTATGGTTCTGGAATTGTCCTTTTTCATAAAATATGAATTTATTCACCTGATTCCTCATTTCGTGGTTATTTTTTACCGAGATGCGGGATATCAGAGCATCACCAAAAATATCGTTCCCCTCCAAAAGTGCATAACTGGGGTCCGAAGGGGCACCATGGAAATATGGACTGGGCACATGTTCGA
>CBFDCH010000394.1:0-3561 GCA_965603235.1 uncultured bacterium
GATGATTACCGGACAGCGTCCCTATCAGGCTAAAACGGCCCTGGCTTATATCCAAAAACACCTGCATGAAAATCCCCCCCCACCCTCCAAGTACAACCCTGCCATTCCCAGGTTTCTGGAGAGGGTCATCCTTAAGTGTATGGCCAAGGATATGAACAAACGTTTCCAGAGCGTGGAAAGGCTCATGGCTGAGATGCAGGAGCAGCAGAATTTAAAAAAACCGCTGATCTCAGGTTATAAAATGGGTAAAATCGCCCGGGCGATTTACATTACTCTTGCCGTGATAATCGTAGGCGGCGGTCTCTTTTTTTTAATCCGGGGCAGGCGTTTCAGCATCGAAAAAATTGACAATAACCAACCCCGCTCCATGGCTATAGTCGATTTTAACAACCACACCGGTAACCAAAAGTTAGACCATTGGTGCAAGGCGATCCAGGTGCTGCTCACCCATGACCTGTACCAGTCCAAGTATTTACGGGTTTTACCCGAGGGTCAGGCATATCAGGTGATGAAAGAATTGAATCTGCCGCAGGATGAGTTGAAATCCCCTAAAGTGCTCCGGCAGATCGCTGAAAAATTGCGGGTTAATTATATCCTGCGCGGCAGCTTTACCGGCAGCGGCAATCGTTTCACGGTGATTGTCAATATCTGGAATGTCAAAACCCAGGAGCCGATGTCTTCTGTTTCTGCTGAAGGCAGGGGCAGGGAGAGCCTTAACTCTATCATCGACCGCCTGACCAAAAAGCTCAAATTAAGGCTCAATATCAGTCAATTTGATATATCTCAAGATATTGATAATGAGGTTGGTAAGATCAGCACCCAATCTCCTAAAGCATTGGAAGACTATGTGCAGGGTAAAATTTATTACAATAAGGTTATGTACCCGGAGGCAATTGAATTCTTTGACAGGGCCATAAAGGAGGATCCCCAATTTGCCATGGCCTACAGGACCACCTCCTGGGCCTATGCTCGCATGGGTAACACGGCAAAACGGAAGGAATATTTACTAAAAACCATGAAATTAAAGGACCGCCTGACTCAGCGGGAGCAATATCTTGTGGAGGGGGACGTGTATGGTGAGAGCTGGAGCACCTATTCCAAATCCCTTTCTGCTTATCATGAGCTCTTAAAAATTTATCCTGATGATTATGACGGTAATCACCAATTGGCCACAGCTTATTTATTTATGGAAGAATTTGATAAAGCGATAGAGTATTATGAAAGATGCCGTCAAAACATGGACCGCTCAGTCCAAACTTACACTATGTTATCCTTCGCATATATGGCCAAGGGCAGGTATGACCAGGCCCGAAGTATTCTACAGGAATACCGGAAAACTTTTTCGGATCATGATTCTATCTATCGATATTTGTGCAGATCTTATCTATATGAGGGTAAGTTTGAATTGGCCCTTCAGCAGTTGGCTAATGTAAAAGATAAGCAGGCTGAGGATTTTAAGATGTTAAAGGGGACAATTTTCTACCTAAAGGGCCAGTACAATGATGCTGAAGATATTTTTGAAACCATTTGTCAGAATGAAGGCGATACAGTCAGTCAGATAAATGAGTTGATGCTGCTGAACGGTATTTATCTGGAGAGGGGACAATGGAGAAAAGCTATTGATAACCTCCACCTGGCCCTGCGAAAAGTTGATGCGGATGGAAGATTTGCCGGTGACAAATTCTATTATCAAAGTCTTTTGAATGCGGTAAATCTGAGACGTCAAAAGTACAAAAAAGTGTTAAATTTGTCCCAAGAGGTTTTCCAGCAGGCTGCAATACAGGCCGATATTTTTTACCAGGTCATTGGCTGGTACCACAACGCCCTGGCATCGCTCCATCTGGACCACCCTCAGCAAGCCTTGGAAATGGCTGAAAAAATTAAGGATATCCTTAACAAATATGGTTTTACCAAATATATGAAATTTAACCTGCATATCAGGGGTTTGGTGGCTCATGCAAGGGGGGAGTATAAAACGGCTATTGACTTCTTGAACCGGGCAACTTCCCTTTTACCTTCTCAGGTTGGTTTTGACATGGATACTATGAGTCACGCCCGGTTTATGGAGAGTCGAGCAGAGACATATGTAAAAATGGGGGAGGTGGATAAGGCCATTAGTGAGTATGACAACATTGCCCGCCTCACCTGTGGCCGACTTTTCTATGGCGACATATATGCCCGCAGTTTTTTTAAATTGGGGGAATTGTATCAGAAAAAAAAGTGGATAGGCAAGGCCATTGAAAATTATCAAAAGTTTTTAAAAATATGGCAGAGTGCGGATCCCGGCATTCAGGAAGTGGTAGATGCCAGAAAACAATTGCTCGTGCTGCAGACCGGAAATTAACTTTTTTTCCCCATGACGCCTGTTTTGTTGATTTTCCGGTGAAACCTTCTATATTCCCTGTTGTGGATGCGGTTGAGCTGGCAGGCATAGGAGGGGATTTTACCCAGGGGCGTACCGGTTAAGGCAATGGATATGGGACACATGCCACATTGGTCCACCTCTCCACATAAAAAGCAAGGTTTTTGTGGTGTATAAAAATGATCCATGCGGAAGCGGTTGTGGTTTTTAGAGATTTGTTTAAACTTTAACCGCCCATTGTCAGTTATCTCGTCCAGCTGCCCGAAAAAAAAATCATTAAACTGGTCTGTCTCTTTTTTATCTTTAAAGTAGGTATAAAAGAGGGGACAACCCCACACCTGACTGCCAGCAGTTATAGTTATGGAGTCTTGGCCGGCTGCACACATCCATATCCCTTTTTGTCGCTCCTCATGGAAGTTGACCACTGCTATCTTTCCGGTCCTTTGATAGTGGGCCACTGCCAGGTCGGTTAATTTTTTATACTCTGCATCCGCCCTGGTTATGGAATTGCTGTTCCAGCGGCGGCTATAACTGAGGGACGCATTGACCAGCCGCACTCCCAGATCTAATACCAATTGCATGGACGGTGAAAGGTGGCTGACGGTTTGAGAGGTGAATACGCTGTTGACCATCAGGGTGATATCCGGGTGTTGGCGGATTTTTTCGATTAGCTGACAGGTGGATTTAAAGGTGCCCCGTTTCCGGCTTCGGTTTTGGGCTGTGCCGTCAAAACTCAGTTCCAGGGTGAATTGATGGTCATTTAAAAAAGTGAGTATGGTGGAATTTAACAGGCTGCCATTGGTGGTGAGGGAATAACTTATTTTTTTGTGGACTGTGTATGATAATTGCTGTGAAAAGCTGACCGCCCGTTCGATCAAATCAAAATTGAGCAGGGGTTCGCCGCCATAAAAAAAAAATATTAACTTTTTTGTATTTGGTCAATTGATTCAGGAAAAGGTCTATGGCTTTCCGGGCCGTGGACCACTCCATCTTCCGGTCCTCTTTGATATGGTAACAATAGTGGCAATTAAAGTTGCAATTTTCTACCACCATCAACGAAAGGCTCTTCATTCTCATGGTTTGATGAGGCCTACACTTTGCTCGACCTCCTCCTTGAGCAATTGCAGCCAGCAGGGGAGTTCCCCTTCGATTGAAGTGCTAAACTGGACATTTATTTGCGCACCGATTTCTGACCGAAC
>CBFDCH010000395.1:0-3560 GCA_965603235.1 uncultured bacterium
GTAAAGGTTGACCAGCATATCAAAACTCTTTTTTCCCCGTTTTTGACTGATCCAGAAGGCGGCCTTGGCTCGGATCTTAATGTCAGCATCTGTTTTGGCTATTTGCAGCAATTTGGCCAATGATTCATCACTCCTCACTTCAGAGATATAGAAGGTCATCTGGCTGCGGAATTCAGCATCCTTGGCTGTCTTGTAGATATCAAACAGGATGTCCAGGGTGTTTTCCATCCGCATCTGGCTGATCCAGAAAGCGGCTTTTTTACGCAAGGCGAGAGATGAATCATTTCTGGCAATACTTTCCAGTTTTTTAAGGGCTTTTTTATTACGACCCTGGGAAATAGAAAAAATCAGGTCTTTCTTGGTTTTCAGATCACTGACCTGCTCATACAACTGAAAAATTGCAGTTGTACTTTCATCGGTACGCATCTGCCCCAGCCAGAAAATGGCTCTTTTACGCACCTTTGGGCTGGTGTCCGTCTTGGCAGTGGTCAATAGAATCGGTATAACCTTGGCATCACGGTTCTGGCTAATAATAAAAACAGCCTTTTCACGTAGTTTGGCGCTTTTGTTTTCTTTAATTATTTTTAACAGGATGGGGTATGCTTTTTCTTTATCCATGTTCTGCAGGGCGTGGATGGCCATAATTTTGACATCATCTTCGGAAGGCTCCTTTTTTTGAACACCATTGTTAATGTATTTCTTGTAGTCGTATTCCCCGTTCTTGACCAGGCCTTCGGCAATTTCCACCCGCAATATTTTTGCGTCTTTTGCCCAGGTATTATCCGGATATTTTTTAATCAATTTGTTCAAATGGTTGAGGGCATCTTTTTTGGCTGTCATCTCTTTTTTTGAATTGTCCAGATCATCACTCTGTTTTACCATTGAATAGGCCAGCCAGTACATGGAATCAGGCAGGTACTGGCTCTTTTTATACTTCTTTTGGAAGGTTTTGAAGTACTTAACGGCTTTTTGCCACTCCTTTTGATAGACCATCTTTTTAGCGGCCTGAAAGGTCTTCTGGTCTTCGCTATCCGCTGCAGCAGCCGGGCTGTGTAATAGCAGAACCGCTGCCAACAGTGGCAGTAAAATCAAGATAAATATGTTCCTAAATTTGTTTGACATGACACTTCTCCTTAAATTTTTGTTACCGTATTTGTTTTTTGTTGCAACATTTTTATTTTTAATGGAATCCCTCTTTCTCTGATAACACCCTGTAAAGATTGAATCGATCCTTTATCTCCGGATTTAATGTTGTTCAAATCAGTTAGTATCATTTCCATCTCTTCCAGCAGCATATTGATGTTGGGATCGGTCTGGTTACCAAAATATCGTTTGAGCAGCCTTGTCTGCATTAGCATGTTATTTATAATTTCCTTCTCAATGGGCCCCCCGATTTTTCCCGAGGCTGGCGCTGTGTAGTTGTCCAGATCCACTAATAATGGTTTGAGATCTTCCAGATAGTTGTTCACCATGACTTGTTGCCCCTGATTGGTCAATTTCGTTTGAAGGGTATGATCAGGCTGCGGGGGTGGGAAAACGGTTCTTCCGAAAAAGAAGCCGATAACCAGTAAAACCAGGCTGCCGGCCAATGCCATGCTCCAGCGTGGGACTGGCAGCCAGGACCACCCCTTTCTGTCTTCGATTGCTACCCGTTCCTCAATCTTGTGCCAACATTCATCCCATCTGGGGATTATCTCTCCTGTCTCTTCAAGGGAGAGGAGATTAAAAAGTTGCTGGTTTTCCTCCGCATATTCCTGGCAGGTGCTGCACTGGTTCAGGTGGGAACGGAGGTCTTCCTGATCAAGCTCTGATAATTCATTGTACAGGTCCATTACGATTAAATGTTGCACATGCTTACATGTCATGAGTTTTCTCCGTGAAACCTGGTTTTAACTCTTTTTTCAGGATATTGACTGCTCTAAAGAGTTGTTTCTTGACGTTACCCTCACTGCATTGCAAATGACTGGCAATTTCGCGGATTTTCAAATGCTGAAAGTGTTTCAGGGTAAAGATCATCCGCTGTTTGGGTGCTAGCTTGTTGACCGCCTGGTCAATTTTTTGACTCATCTCCAGGCGCAGGCTTTCCTGTTCCGGTGTGGGAGGGGCGGAATCGGGCTGTTGCCACTGCAGGCACTCTTCCGGGTACTCGGTCACTTGTTTTTTCTGTTTTCTCAACATGTCAAGGGCGGAATTGATGCCGATGCGATACAGCCAGGAGGGAAAATGGTTATTCTCCTTTAATTTATTTTTTTTCAACGCAATATAGGCTTTGGTAAATGTGTCCTGCAGAATTTCCTCGGCATCTTCAAGGTTCCTGACATATTTATATGCCAGGTGTAAAATCTGCTTGCGATGGGTGTCATACAATATTTTCATGGCGTTGCGATTGCCCTCCTTGGCAAGTTGTACTGTTTGCTCCATGTCTGCATTCATATAATAAGACATACACCATGGTAAAAATGTTGACAACCAAAAAAAGAAAAAATGTAGGCTAGTCAGATTTTGTGGTAGGTCCACTCTATTGCAATATAAGTAGATTTGGACTATACTTATGCCTTATTGAATCTTTCGAAGAAGATTACAAAAAATCATACTCTGGAGGTAAACATGAATGAATTAGAAAAAGGATTACAGGAATTAAGTCAGCAGGTGGTTGAAAACAACCTGTGGCGTCAGCGACGTTGTTTTAACCTTATTCCTTCTGAAAACACACCCACACTATTAGTCAAGCTGTGTGAAATCAGCGATCCTTCCGGCCGTTATGCTGAGCATAAAACCGCCCTGAAAAAAGAGCGGCAGGCTCTGGATGGTACCGGTGCTCTAAAGGGAAACCAGGTTTACTACTATCAGGGTACAGATTTGATTTTTGAAGTGGAAGAGCGGCTAAAAAAGGAATTTGGTAAATATATCGGTGCCTCGGAAGTGGAAGCCCGCCCCATTAGCGGCCAGATGGCCAATGAAATTGTTTTTAAGGCCATGGTTAAATTTTTGGCCAAAGGCAGGGAGGGATTTCCCACCCTTACCGATACCGGCCGCATGGCAACCACCATGAATAACCATCTCAATTACGGCGGCCATCTCAGTGCCCAGCCCTTTGGTGCCCTGTTTAATTTTGTGGAAGGGGATGTGGTTAATTTCCCCTGTGATGAAAAAAACCCCTACAAGATGGATGCTGCCAGAATGCTGGAATTGGTAAATGAACATAGACCGCCGTTGGTGGTATTTGGCAAAAGTATGTTTCTTCATCCGGAACCCATTCGTCAGTTAAGGGAATTTGTGGATAAAACAGACGGCTACTTTCCGGTATTAATGTATGATGCCGCCCATGTGATGGGTATCCTTGGCCCCCATTTCCAGGATCCCCTGACTGAAGGGGCGGATGTGGTAACCGGTTCCACCCATAAAACTTTTTTTGGACCCCAGCGAGGGATTATTGCCTCTAATATGGATAAAGAGAGCCCCTTGCGCAAGCTATGGACAGAGGTAAATGCCCGGACCTTCCCCGGTTCTACCAGCAATCATCACCTGGGAACCCTGCTCGCAATGCTGGTTGCTACTCT
>CBFDCH010000396.1:0-3534 GCA_965603235.1 uncultured bacterium
TACCTCGACCGTGAATGGCCCGACTTCGGCCACCCACTGAATAATGCCGGTGGTAACAGGTTTTCTCACACTATATGCTTCAAACATGGCCCGGATGGCTTCATAACTGGCCAGCTGAGATTTTATTAAAAATTCCTCAACAGATTTGGCTTCACCATACCGGTGATTTAAAACATTTACATAATTCTTTATGGTATTAAATTCGTTTCTGGCGCTGTGAAAATCCCATAGCTCATTGATGGGCCACAATTTATCCCCCGGGATCATTTTTTTTAGGCTTTCCAATGGCGGTGGTTGAGGCCCCGGTCCGGTTTCAGTATTAAAACCAAAAGCCCCACCCAATTTTTTATCTTCATACCAGTAGTTTGGTGTAACATAATCATAGGGTCCGGTCATTTTTACACCTGTGGAGCCTGATACTTCGCTCTCCAGTTCCTTACAAGCTGCCAGCAATGGTCTGCTTGGATCTGTTTTTTTCAGGGATTCGGCATATTTTTTCTCCAGTTGGGGCCTTGGCAACCTATCGCTGCCCACCACCCAAACAAAGATACTGGGGTGATTACGCAGCCATTTCACCTGATCCTGGAAGGACCTGGACATCAGTTCCATTTCCTCCGGAGTTTTTATCCCCCCAAATTCATCAACCTTTTTACCCAAATAATTTTCCCATTCCCATTGGGTACTCCAACCTGCCATTAACATGATGCCATATTTATCGGCCAGATCATAAAGTTTATGACCACTTCCCCAAAATCCTTCCAGGCGTAGCGTATTAAGATTCATATGCCGGGCGTACCTGATCTGATGTTCAAGACGTTCCTCCTCCTCAGCCAGCAGCAGGTCGTCAACCCAGCCACCACCACGAATCAAGACTTTTTTCCCGTTTACAGTATAGCCACGGTAGCCATTTTCATTGACATAGTCACCAACCTCCCTGATGCCGAAAGTTACTTGTCTGGAATCTGATCTCTTTTTATTGGTGACCACCTCAACCTTCAGAGTATGGAGTTGTGGCTTCCCCAAATGGACCGGCCACCACAATTGTGGATTATTGAAAACCAATTGTTTGTATGTCTCCGGAGTGAAGTAAACCTCCCGGGTTTCCTTACCTTTGAGGTCAACGGTCTGCTTAAAAATAACTTTGCCTATTGTGCCTCTGACTTCAACGGTTTGAGGCTGCTCTTTGTGGTTTTTCAAGCTGGCACTAATGGTTAATTTTGCCTGATCAAGGGTTTTTGTATTCACCTTACTCTGTACAAACACATCGTCAATGGATACAAATCCGCTGGCCCGGATATGCACACCCCGCCAAATACCCATATTGTTGTCCGGCGGTGTTGGATTCCAATCCACAAAACCGATAGAGAATTCACCAGGCTGCGGAGGAAAAACCTCAATAGCCAGCACATTCTGTTTGGGTTTTACACAATTACTGATATCCAGCTGGAATAACCTGAAAGCACCGGCCATGGTGTTGGCCGTTGCGATTTGTTCACCATTAAGCCATACGTTTGCCCTGTAGTTGATACCGTCAAACCAGAGTCGAAAATGATTGGCCCCATCCACTCCGGTCAGATCAAAGGTTGTACGATACCACCAGGACTGTTTAAACTGTTTCCTTTTGATTTTGTCTAGATTCTTGCCAAAATATATATCCCGATAAACACCCGCTTTTACCAGAGCAGCCAATACAGTGCTGGGAACAGTGGTTTCAAACCAGTTCTCTGCTTTAAATTCAGGAATAGATATCTTGTCACCACCCTGTGCAACCCTGTCATCAGCTTGAATATACCAGCCATGCGTTAGCGATATTTCATGGGTGTACGACTGATCACGCTTTTCACAATTGACCAGTCCCATTATCAGGGTCAGGATAAAAATGACGCCTAAAATTGGGCGCAATGAAAAAAATCTCATTATCATCTCCTCTGAATCTGCTTTGATTGGATATTTGAACTGTTTGCTCATATTAATATTAAGATATCATGAAGAAATTAGTGATTCGACCTGATTTTCAGCCCATTTTAAGTATACCTGTATATATTCACGCACAAAATGCTACCTTATAAGATAGTAAAATCTGAAGAATATTGAAATTGTGGGGAGAAAACTTTGGTACCGGCTTTGGCAGGATTTCAGTTTGGCTATCAATCCGTTGCCAATTAGTGACAGAAATCCCGGAATCCCCCAGGCGTATGCAGTTTAACTTGTGATTGTGAGGCCACCGTCACCACTTGCGACCGTAGATGCTAAACATGAGTTAAATCGTTGGGGGCGGAGTAGCATCCGCCCCCGTACTCCAAATATCAGGCTTAGCTGCCGGTCCTGCCAAATAGAATTCCAAAATTAATAAAAAATCCCCTGTTGCTGAAGTTGAGAATGGCCTCATTATCAGGTTTGGCCAGGTTTCTCAAACCCAGCATATAGCGCATTTCCAGAAAAGCGACAAATCTATCCAGTTTAATATCAAGCCCCAACCCGAAAACAGCGCCATAATCCAATGTTTGCAGCTTTTCGTTTTCTTCCAGATACCTGTCATAATAGGACCCTGCGATACTATCACTGATCCAGGAACTGTCCACAATCACTGATACGTAGGGCCCGGCAAAAAAAGTTGGGCTGGCCGATTTTTTCGGTGAGAATTGAAATTTGAATATAAGGGGAAAGTGAATCGTATAATGGCTCCATTTGAGTCTATCTTTAATCTCAGCAGGCCCGCTTTCCGTATTTAACACAATGTCACGTTTTATTTTTCCACCCATCAGTAAATAATTAATTTCCGGACTAACCGATAGATTTTCGGATAATTTAAATGAGACGAAGGCTGCAAACAATTCGGTGGTGTTGAATTGAAAATCTTCATACAGAGGGTTCAGCGTTTCCTTAATATTCATATCACTAAAACCCATTCCAAATTTAAATCCCCATTCAATGGAAAAGAGAGAGCCGCCCAGGAAACATATTAATAACAATAAAAGTGATATTCTCTTCATCAACGTTTCTCCTTATACAAATATATTAACAGATGAGACCGTATAAATTCAAGCAACTTTAATTCCATAAAAATCGGTCGGATTTGCCCTGTTTTTAGACAAAATTGACTTTCCTCTTTCTGTTATGTCTCAGATTGAAACAGCAACGAGAGGATTAAAGAGGATTGAGGTAAATTGAATTATTGGATGTTCACCACTTCTTTCAGGGTAAAATCGACCCAAAAAATCCCGCAATGTTGAGATAAATTTTGGGCGATAGCGCCACCGATATTTCTAACAGGATTAGCCAGTTTCCGCCACCAGTGCCGGTCGCGGGGGTAACCAATCTGGAAGAATACGGTATTGGGTTTGAAATAGTTGGCCCAATAATCCACAAATTCGGATACCATGGTGTCAAGATCATCCAGCATCTGGCTGTCGCTTACAAAAATAATATCGCCACGATACCTGGGCGGCATCCATTTCCTGTCCCAGTGTTTAAGAAAGAGGCGATAATGGGCATTATGCTTTTTAACGGCCTCCTCCCAGATCCTGGCAGTCT